>DASSQK010000083.1:0-6409 GCA_035702555.1 Gaiellaceae bacterium
CACGGCCGTGTAGACGATCACCACGCCCACGACGACGAGCGTGATCCCGTTGACGTGCGCGGCGAGGATCTCGAGCCGGCGGTAGCCGAACGTCCAGCGCCCGTGCGGCGGGCGGGCGGCCATCGTCGCGGCGCCGAGCGCAAGCGCCAGCGCGGCAGCGTCGGTGAGCATGTGGCCGGCGTCGGCGAGCAGGGCCAGCGACCCGGCGACGAAGCCGAACACGACCTCGCCGGCCATGAGTCCGAGGATCAGCCCCAGCGCGACCGCGAGCGGGCGGCGGGCCGAGGTATGGACGTGCGCGTGGCTCATGCCTGCATTCTCGCGGCCGCGATGCGCTCGGGCGGGGTGGGATGCGTGAACAGCAGCGCGTAGAGCACGCGCGGCGGGTCGAGGTCGGCGAGATTCGCGAGCGCGAGCCGCCGGTGCATCTCCGCGATCGCCGCGCCGTCGCGCGTCAGCTCCACGGCGAAGCGGTCGGCCTGGCGCTCCCAGCGGCGCGAGAGCCAGGTCTCCCAGGGAAGCGCCGCGATCTCGAGCACCCAGAACACGAACATGATCAGCGGCACCGCAGCGGGGTCGCCGGGCCCGGTCGCGCCGGCAGCCGAGACGAGCCCGTCCCAGCGGAAGACCGCCCACACCACGAGCACGCCGGCCGCCGCGCCCGCCATCGCGAGCGCCGTCCCGAACGCGACGTGCCGGAACCGGCGGTGTCCCAGCTCGTGCGCCACCACGCCCCGCAGCTCCCCGCGCGGCGCGTCCTCCAGCAGCGTGTCGAAGAGCACGAGCCGCCGCGTCGGCCCGAGCCCCGACACGTACGCGTTGTGCTTCGTCGTGCGGCGGCTCGCGTCGGTGACGAGCATTGTGCGCACCGGCACCCCCGCCCGCTCCGAGAGCTCGCGCAGCTCTCGCGCCAGCTCCTGGTCGGGCAGCGGCCAGAAGCGGTTGAAGAGCCGCTCGAAGAGCAGCGGCGCAACCAGCGTGAGCGCCAGCGTCAGCGCGGCCGCTCCCGGCGCGGCCACGGCCGGCCACCAGGTGGGCCAGGCCCGCGCAGTCCACACGAGCGCGGTCAGCGCGAGCCCCGTCAGCAGCGCGCCGAGCACGAGCCCCTTCGCCACGTCCGACAGCCACCCGCGGAACGTCTGCGTCGAGAATCCCCAGCGCCGCTCGCGCACCCAGCCCCGCCAGGCCGAGAGCGGCAGCCGCACGAGCGTCAGCACGCCGAGGACGATCGCGGTCAGCTCGATCGTCTGCGCCCACCACGGCCCGCCGACCGCGTCGCGCGCCCAGTCGCCGGGGCTCCCGAACGCGAGGAGCGAGAGGACCGCAGCCTGCAGCGCCCAGTCGAGGAAGAGCGCCGCGTACAGCGGGCGGTGGTACCTCCGGGCCCGCTCGATCTCCTCTTGGGCAAACGAATCCGAGCCGTTCACGTCGAAGTAGGTGAGCTTAGTGACAACTACACTGCGCAGATGACTGCGGGCCCCGTCGTCGGAACGCTTTCCACCGAGGAATCCCGCGAGCTGAACAACCAGTGGCGGGCTCTTCGCCGTGCCGCGACCGCCGTCGCGCTGCTCACGAGCCCGGCCCTCTTCATCTGGCTCTACCGGATCCAGGAGATCGCGCTCGGCTGGTCGATCGTCCTCACGATCCTCGCCGTCGGCGCCTTCCGCGGCCTGCTCGACCTGATCTTCCACCGCTTCATCGCGTGGCCGAGCCTGTTCGGCGTCGACAGCGAGAAGCTGCGCGAGGAGGACGTCGTCGCGCGGCGCCGCGTCTGGTTCTGGCGCTACTGGTACCGCCTCGCGTTCGCGTTCTTCCTCTTCATCCTCGCCCTCTACTTCGTGCACATCCTGCTGAACGGCGCGGACTCGACGAGCCTGATCGACACGGCCAAGAACAGCGTCTCCTGGTTCTGGGACCACATCCTCACCTCGCAGACCTTCTGGACCAACGTCGCGATCCTGCCGCTGTTCTTCCTGATCAACTTCGTGGTCCTGCTCGGCCCGCTGATGGCGATGGGCGTCAGCCAGATCCGCGGTTTCGAGCCGGGCGACGCCGACTGGGGCGTGAAGCTCGACGACATCCGCGGCCAGGCCGAGGCGAAGGAGGAGGTACGCCGCGTCGTCACCCTCTGGCAGTCGGGCGAGGCGTTCGAGCAGGCAGGCGGCCGCCGCGAGCGCGGCCTGCTCTTCCTCGGTGCGCCCGGAACAGGGAAGACGATGCTCGCCAAGGGCATCGCGACCGGCTTCAACTCGCCGATCGTGACGATGCCGGGCTCGGGCTTCGCCCAGACCTTCATGGGCATGGACGTGGTGATCGTGCGCTGGATGGCGCGGAAGGCCAAGAAGCTCGCCCGCAAGTGGGGTGACCAGTGCATCGTCTTCATCGACGAGATCGACGCCGTCGGGATGCGGCGCCAGTCGCTCGGGGGCGCGGCGCCGGTCATGACTCCGCGGCCGCAGAGCTTCCACGAGCTCTGCTTCTTCGGGCCGAACGGCGCGCTCACCGCGAGCGAGGACCTCGTGCTGGAGTCGCGCGCGTGGCGGGAGCGGATCTTCGCCGAGCGCGCGCCGCACGCAGCGCCGGCCACGCCGTTCCTCGGCCGGATCGTCAACCAGGCCTTCCCGGGGATGTTCGGCGGCCAGGGCGGCGGTCTCGCGCTGAACCAGCTGCTGATCGTGATGGACGGGATCGACAACCCGCCGTTCCTGATCCGGACGGTCACCAACGTGATGAACAAGGTGCTCGACGCGGTCTACATCATCCCCCGAAGGGTCGGCCGCGTCTCGCTGCGGCTGCCGCATGTGAAGCCCTCGAGCAGCCAGATCTACTTCATCGGCGCGACGAACGTCCCGATGGACGCGCTCGACCCGGCGCTGACGCGACCGGGCCGGATGGGCCGCCACGTCTGGTTCCGCACGCCGTCGAAGACCGATCGCCTCGACATCTTCGACCTCTACCTGGCCAAGGTCGCCCACGACGAGGACCTCGACACCGAGAAGCGCCGCGACGAGCTCGCGCGCGTGACCAACGGCTACTCGCCGGCGATGATCGAGCAGGTCTGCTCGATGGCGCTGACGATCGCCCACCACGACGGGCGGCTCGCCTTCAGCTGGCAGGACATCGTCGAGGCGATGACGACGGTCGAGTCGGGAACTGCGATCGGCACCGACTACGTGCCGGACGAGACGCGGGCGGTCGCGATCCACGAGGCCGGCCACGCGGCCGCCGCACACGTGTACATGAAGGGCGCGGAGTCGACGCGCCTGTCGATCCGCCGCCGCGGGGCGGCGCTCGGCCACCACCAGGCGCGCGAGAAGGAGGAGCGCTTCAGCTCGTGGCAGTCCGACGAGATCGCGCAGCTGATCTGGGCGCTCGGCGCGATGGCCGCGGAACGCGTCTTCTACGGCGAGAACTCGACCGGCGTCGGCGGCGACGTCCAGAGCGCCACTGCGCGCGCTGCCTGGATGGTCGGCGCCTGCGGCATGGCGCCCGAGGCCCCCGAGCTGAACGGCCGCGGGAACGGCCGCCTCACGAGCCGAGTGAAAGCCGCCGCCGACGACAAGGTCGACGACGTGATGAAACGCTTCGAGCAGATCGGGCTCCAGATCATGAACCGCACCGGCGACGCCGGCCCGCTCGGGCACGACCCGCTGGCCGGCGTCCTGGGCGACCCGCACAAGCGGGGGCTTGCAGCGCAGCTCCTCGGACAGGCCTACGTCACCGCGTACGCCCTGATCACGCACAACAAGAAGGCGGTCGAGCAGATCGCGGACTCGCTGATCGAGAAGAAGGAGCTGTTCGGGGACGAGCTCGTCGAGATCCTCGAGTCCGCCAAGCTCCAGATCCCCAAGATCGACCTCAGCGACGCGAAGGCATGGCCCGCAGTCTGAGCACCAGATCGCGCTTCGCGGTCGCCTACCTCGTGCTAGGCGCGGCCGTCGGCGTCGGCGTCGGCTCGTTTCTCGTGCTGGTCCAGCGCGACCCGCCGCCTCCCCCGCCGCCGTGGTCGAGCTGGGAGCCCACCGCCGCCGAGTCGGACACCACGACGCGAATGCTCGAGATCGCGAACCACATCGGCAGCTCGTACACGCTCGCGAGCGGCAACCAGCTCGTCGCGATCCAGACGCAGAGCACCAAGGCGAACTTCCAGGGCGTGGTCGTCGTGAAGCCGGACAACGCGACGCAGCTCGACAAGCAGTACGGCCGCGACGACACGGCGGTCTTCCTCTTCTGCGGAGGCTCGAAGGCCTGCAAGATCGACGGCACCCCGACGATCGCGCGCGGCACGGTGCTGCGGCGCGAGGCGCTCGAGCTCGCGCTCTACACGTTCGAGTACGCGCACCCGATCGACAACGTCCTGATCTTCTTCCCGCCCGGCCCCGGCGAGAAGGCCCTGACCTCGACCCTCTTCTTCCAGCGGGACGACCTGAACAGCAGCCTGAAGCACCCGCTGCGCCGGACGCTGCCGCAAGTCGACCCGCCGGTCCCCGGTCAGATCCGCCCGGCCGAGCGAAAGACGGTGGACGACCTCACCGGCAACAAGCGCTACAAGTATCTGGGCACGTCGCAGAACGTGATCGTGATCCAGCCGCCCGCCTAGCCGCGCCCCGCCTCGGGCGTTTCACCGGCCTTCCACAGGCAACGCCTAGTCGGTGACGTTCCGGCATTTCCGCGGAGAGCAGCCGCCGAGGTTCGCGCACGAGTCCGAGCGCGAGCTGGCCGAGCTCCTGGACGCTGCAGGGCTGCCGTGGGAGTACGAGCCGCACACGTTCCCACTCGAGCGCAGCGCCGACGGACGGCTTCTCGAGGCGGTGACGCCGGACTTCTACCTCCCCGAGGCCGGCCTCTACATCGAGTGCACGGAGATGAAGCCGTCGCTCGCGCATCGGAAGCGGAGCAAGCTCCGGAAGCTGCGCGCGCGGTACGGCGAGGTCGTCACGCTCGTCGGGCGGCGCGAGTTCGCGGCCCTGCGGGCGAAGTACGGTCAGCCCAGACGCAGCAGGTAGGCGCAGGGCCTCAGCTCGCCCGGGTACGGCGCGCGGCCGACCTTGGTCACGCTGAAGCGCGCCTCGACCTCGGGCACGTCGAGCTCCTCGCCCGGCGCCGGCGGGGCTCCGTCGCGGTCGAGCAGCAGGTACCTCGCGGAGGTCGGAACGAACAGCAGGTGCGCGAAGGCCTGCTTCGGCGCCTCGACGAGCCTCGGCCGGATGAGCTCGACTCGAAGCTCCTCGATTTCCTCCAGCAGCCGGCGGTTCTCGGCCTCGAGCCGCTCGAGCTCGGGATCCGGCTCGGGCACCAGGTCCGGGACGACCTCGACGCGCGGCGCCACCGGCTCCAGCTTGACCACGTTGTCGCGTTCGGGCTGCCCCTCCGCCTCGGCCTCATCGCCGTCGCCTCGGCCGCGCCCGGCGCGGTGCCGGCGGTCGATCTCCGCCCAGAGACCCGTGCCGAACCCGCGCTCGGTGTTCAGCTCGACGCCGTACTGCTCGGCGAGCGCGACCGCGAGAGCCGGCCCCGAGACGTAGCCGCGGTCGACGAGGATTGCACCCAGCAAGCGGCCGGTCTCGTTCTGCTCGGCCAGCGCGAGCTCGAGCTCGTCGGACGTGACGAGTCCCTTCTCGAGGAGCAGCTCACCCAGGGGCCGCCAGATGGTCTCCGCAGACTCCACGGCTCTCTCTATCGGCTGCAAACCGCGATTACAGGAGAGTCGTATGCTTCCTTCGAGGTGAACGGTCGGATCCGATCCCGACGCGTCGCCGCGGCGCTGCTCGCCGCCGGGGCGGTGACGGGCGCCGCGCTCGGCCTCGCCTTCACGCGCGGCGACGCCAAGGGCTCGCTCTCGCACGGGCCGGCGGCGGTCCTCGCGCGCGGGAGCTTCAAGACCGTCTCGTGGGGCACGACCGGCACCGCGACGATCGTGCGCGACTCCTCCGGCCGCATCACCCTGCGCTTCAGCCGCGACTTCACGACACAGCGGGCGCCCGAGCTCTACGTCCACATGGGCTCGCGCCGGATGAAGCTCCAGCGGGCGTGGGGCGCGCAGACGTACACGCTCTCGCACGCGAACGCGCAGCTGCTCGGCGCGACGGTTCAGGTCTTCTGCGAGAAGTGCAACAAGGCCTGGGGCGCGGCGAAGCTGCGCCCGCTTCGGCACGGCGCAGCCGCCTGAGCAAGCCGACTCGGAAGAGCAACGCCGGAGGGCGCGACGGGAAAGCCACGCCCACCGACGTCGCCGGGACGCTCAGGCCGTTGCCTCCCTGAACTTCCTGATCAGCTCCTGGCCGTGCGCTGCGAGCCTCGTGCCGATGGCCCGCCCCAGGGTGCCGCCCGCGGCGGCGGCCATCGTCGCCCCGAAGCTCCGGGGCTTCCCGCTGGGCCGGAGATCCGGCTGCGCGATGCTGTGTTCCAT
>DASSQK010000084.1:0-17838 GCA_035702555.1 Gaiellaceae bacterium
CTGCGGCGTCGCGTCGAACGTGCCGTCGTGCTTGCGCAGCGCCACGATCATCGCGCCCGTCCGCTCCCGGATGCTGATGTCGCGGATCGACTTGCCCGCCTCGGCGCAGCTCTCCTTCACCTCGATCTCCTCGAACAGCAGATCCGGGCCTCCGCTCGTCGACACGATGTCCAGGAACGCGGCGACCTGGGGGCGCAGCACGAGCTTCGCCATCTCCTTGCCGGCGGTCGAGTAGGGCTGGACGACGCGGTCGGCACCCGCGAGCTGGAGCTTCTTGGCCGCGTCCTCGTCGGAGGCCCTCGCGACGATCAGCAGGTCCGGCCGTGCGCTGCGCGCCGAAAGCGTGATGTAGAGGTTGTCCGCATCCGAGTCGGCCGACGCGACGAGCCCCCGCGCGGTCTCGAGGCCGGCCTCCAGGAGGTCCTCGTCCTCGGTGCCGGTGCCCTCGACGATGAGCACGTTCGCCTCGCGCGCGGCCTCGATCGCGTCGTCGCTGAAGTCGAGCACCACGAACGGCACGCCCTCCTCGCGGAACTCGGCGGCGATGCGCCGGCCAACGCGCCCGTAGCCGCAGATGATGTAGTGGTTCTTCAGCCGCTCGATCGCCCGCCGCCTCCTTCGCTCGCCGATCGCCCCGGTGAACACGCCGCCGGCGATCCCCTCCACGACCACCGTGGCGATGTAGGCAAAGATAGTGATGCCGGCGAGCACCAGCACGATCGAGACCCCGCGGGCCTCGTCGTTGCGCGGGACGGTGTCGAGCCCCGCGAGCGAGATCGTCACGACCGTGCGGTACATCGACTGGACCCACGACTCGCGAAGCGACTGGTGGAAGGCGACCGTGCCGCCCACCACGACGATCACGAGAGCCGCAACGGCGTACGCGACGCGGCGGGCGCTGACCGACTGCATTACCCGCGTAGTATCGTGGACCCGTGGAAGGCGACGGCCAGGAACGCCAGCTCAACATCCATCTCGACCCCGAGCACCTGGCGGGTGTCTACTCCAACTTCGCGAATATCAGCTTCTCCGACTACGAGTTCACGCTCACGTTCGCGCGCATCGACCACGAGGTCGAGGAGGGCGACGTCCCCGGCGTCGTGGTGGCACGCGTGAACATGTCGACCCGCTTCATGCGCGAGCTGCTCGACGCGATGCAGGACTCGTGGTCGAAGTGGTCGTCGCGCGAGGGCATCCGGAACCTCCCGGAGACGCCCGACAACGACACCTAGCGCCCGCCGCGCTCCCGGTACGCGCGCGCGAGGGCGATCCGCTGCACCACCGTCGGGTGGTTGTCGACCATCAGATACGACCAGAGCGGCGGGTTCGGCTGCACGAGGTCGTAGCGCGTGAACTTGCGGAAAAGGCTCTCCGCCGAGGCGGGGTCGTGCGTCGCGCGGAGGGCCGCCCAGTCCGCCTCCGCCTCGTAGCGACGCGAGACCGCGTTCCCGAAGGGCGTCACCACGAGCCCGACCAGCGCGAGCACGAGCAGCGCGTAGGGCACCAGCTCGGGCTGCTGCAGCCCGCCGCGCCGGCGCGTCGCCCACTCCACCACGAGGAAGCCGGGCAGGGTCAGCAGGAACGACCAGGCGAGCCCCTTCCAGATGTGCCGGTGCGCGACGTGGCCGAACTCGTGCGCCGCCACCAGCTCGATCTCGCGGTTCGTGAAGCGGCCGTCGAAGAACGTGTCCCAGATGAAGACCCGCGCGGAGGGACCGAAGCCGGTCGTGAACGCGTTCGCCGAGGTCGTCTCGTCGCTCATCTTCTGGATCCGGATCGGCGTGCCGCCGACGCCCTCCTCCCGGGCGAGCTCGCGGATCCGCGCGGCCAGCGGTGTGTCGTGCGGCGGCCGCGCGCCGATCGACTCGATGTACGGAAGCACGAAGACGAGCAGCGCTCCCAGCACGCTGAAGAGCGGCGCGGCGACGAGCCACCAGCGCCGCCCGAACCGGCCCGCGAGGACCAGCAGGATGGTCAGCCCGATCGTCAGGCCGACGACCTGCGCGAGCAGGCCCGGCCACTGCTGGAGTGCCCACGTGACGTAGTCCTGCTTCGCCTGTCCGTAGCGCCGGCCCCACCAGAGCGCGACGGCGCCGACCGGCAGCGTCACCGCCCACGTGCCGAGCGTGGTCACGGTGCCGACCATGATCCCCTTCCCCACGCGACCGAGCTCCCAGGCGCCTGCGATGCGCGGCCCGAGCCTCGTGAACACGACCAGCGTCCCGAGCGTCAGCAGCGTCGCCAGGAGCCACAGCCAGCGCAGGACGCCGTCGTAGCGCCCGGCGCGGTGGAGCAGGTGGGCCGGGAACTCGGCGGCCGCGCTGACGTGCGGCTCGTGCAGGTTTCCGGGGATCGTCGTCCGCGCGAGCAGCCACGCCGCGACGACCCAGCCCAGGGCGAGCACCACTAAGGTTGACCCCTTGGCGACGCGGGTGGCGGTCATCTCCGACGTCCACGCTAACTGGCACGCGCTCGAGGCAGTTCTCGAGGAGGTCGATCGAGAGGGGCCGGACGAGCTGTGGTGCCTGGGCGATCTGGTCGGCTACGGGCCGAGGCCGAACCCCTGCTGCGTCGCGGTCGAGCGGCGGGCGGCGATCTGCCTCGCCGGGAACCACGACCTCGGCGTGCTCGGGGCGATCGACCTGGGCGAGTTCGCCGGCGACGCCGCGGTGGCGGCTCGCTGGACACGCGGCGTCCTGGCGGAGGGCTCGCGGGCGTTCCTCGAATCGCTCGCCTCGTCGGGCACGCGGGAACAGGTCGAGCTCTTTCACGCGAGCCCGCGCGACCCGGTCTGGGAGTACGTGCTCTCGGCGGAGGCCGCGCACGTGGCGCTGGAGCTGACCGAAGCGCCGCTCGTGCTCGTCGGGCACAGCCACGTGCCGCTCGCGATCACGTTGCAGGAGGACGTGCTCGACGGCGGCCTCGCCCCGGACGGGACGGACGTCCCCCTCGCGCCCGGCCGCCGGCTGCTCAACCCCGGTTCCGTCGGCCAGCCGCGCGACGGCGACCCGCGCGCGGCCTGGCTGCTGCTCGACTTCGAGGCAGGAGTCGCCTCCTTCCGGCGCGTCGCCTACCTGGTCGAGCGCACGCAGGAGGAGATTCTCGAGAGGGGGCTGCCCGATGCGCTGGCGCAGCGGCTTGCTCACGGCATCTAGCGCCGTCCTGCTCGCGGGCTGCGGCGGAAGCGACCACGCGGCGCCAACGCCGAGGCCGCCGAAGATCCCGGCCGCCGTGGCCGCGCGGCTCGCGGCGCAGGCGGAGGGGGTCGCGGCCCTCGTGCCCGGAACCTGCGAGGCCCGCGACGCGGCAGCACGCTTCCGCGCGCAGGTGATCGCCTCGATCCAGGGGCAGCAGATCCCGGCGCGCTACCAGGAGCCGCTGCTGTCGGCCGCGAACTCGCTCGCCGAGCGCCTCGCGACGTGCGCGAGCCCACCGCCGCCCCGGCAGCCGCCTCGGCACGACCACGGCAAGCACAAGGGGAAGAAGAAGCATGGCAACGAGGGCGGCGACGACCAGGGATGACGGGCTCCAGCGTCGGCGGCGGCCGCTACCGGCTCGAGCGGCCGCTCGGCCACGGCGGCATGGGAACCGTCCACCTCGCGCACGACGTCGAGCTCGACCGGCCGGTGGCGGTGAAGCTGCTCGCCGCGAGCCTCGCCGGCGACGAGGCGTTCCGCCGGCGCTTCCTGCGCGAGGCGCGCGTCGCGGCGCGGCTCTCGCACCCGAACGTGGTCGCCGTCTACGACGCCGGCGAGACCGAGGACGGGCTGCCCTACATCGTGATGGAGTACGTCGACGGCGCCACGCTCGAGGGACGCGGCCCGTTGCCGCCGGCGGAGGCTGTCGGCCTGGCCCTGCAGGCGTGCCACGGCCTCGCGCACGCGCACGAGCACGGCCTCGTCCACCGCGACGTGAAGCCGCACAACCTGCTGCTGCGCTCCGACGGCACGCTCAAGGTCGCGGACTTCGGCATCGCGCGCGCTGCCGAGGCGACCGCGCTCACTCAGGTCGGCACGGTGCTCGGGACGGCGGCCTACCTCGCGCCCGAGCAGGCGGCAGGGGAAGCCGTCACCCCCGCGACCGACGTCTACGCCCTCGGCGCGGTCCTCTACGAGCTGCTGACGGGGCGACCGCCCTACGAGCCGACCTCGCTCGCCGACCTCGCCGAGCGGCCCGAGATCCCGCCCGTGAGCGAGCTCGCGCCGCAGGTCTCGCGCGGGGTCGAGGACGCGGTGATGCGCGCCCTCGCCCGCAATCCGGATTACCGGCAGTCCTCGGCGGCCGAGCTCGCGCGGGAGCTGGGCGACCGGCCGACGGCGCCGACGCGCGTCGCGCCGGCCGCGCCGCGAAGGCGCTCCCGGGGGTGGCTCCTGGCGGCCGTCGCAGCCGTCGTCCTCGTCGCGGCCGCCGCTCTCGGGGTCGTGCTCGGAACCCGCGGCGGCGACAAGCCGCCTCCGCGCAGGCCGGCGCCGGCTGCCGTGCGTCCCATCCCGCCCGGCGCGAACGCGCAGGAGCAGGCGCGGAACGTCGCTGCGTGGCTGCGGGCTAGAGCTGCGCGCCCGTAGCCGGGCGCTCGTTGCCGAAGCTGACGCCCTCGCGCACGAGCACGATCTGGACTTCCTCGCGCGCCTTGTAGATGCGCCACTTGACGGTCGCGAGCGTGACCTCGAGCGCGTCGGCGATCTCGGTGTACGAGAGGCCGACGACGTCCCGCAGCAGCAGCGCCATCTTCAGGTCGGTGCTGAGGTTCTCGACCGCGCGCCAGAGCGCGTCGATCTCCTCCAGCCGCTCGACCGGCTGGTCGAGCACCTCGAGCGGGGCGATGTCGTCGAGCGCGACCAGCGCCCGCGGCCGCCGCTCGCTCGCGCGCAGCTCGTCCAGCACGCGGTTCTTCGTCACCTGGAAGAGCCAGGTCGTGAACTTCGAGCGGAGCGAGAACTTCGGCAGGCCCTGGAAGACCCGCAGGAAGACCTCCTGCGTCAGGTCCTCGGCGAGCGCCCTGTCTCCGCCGACCAGGCGGAGCACGTAGTTGTAGACAGGGGTCTCGTAGGCTCGCAGGATGAGCGAGAAGGCTCGCTCGTCACCCCGTTGCGCCTTCCGCAGAACGCCGAGATCGGGCTGGGCCAGTGACAAGGCCCGCGGAGTATAGACACGATAACGGTCGGCTGCACCCCACCAAAGTGGGCTAATTGCAGAGACTTTTCCCCGTCATCTGTAAAGGTTTGTTTAGCCCCAGGTAAGCAAGCGCGGTCGGCGCGAGGTCGCCCAACTCGCCGCCCTCGCGGAGGCTCGCGCCGGAATCGGTTACGACGAGCGGCACCGGATTCGAGGTGTGTGCCGTGTGCGGGCTCGTCCCGTCCGCCTCGAGCATCGTCTCCGCGTTGCCGTGGTCGGCCGTCACCAGGCAGACGCCTCCGAGGCGCTCGACCGTCTCCACCACCCGCGCCAGGCACGCGTCCGTCGTCTGGACCGCCTGCACCACCGCCGGGATCACGCCCGTGTGGCCGACCATGTCGGGGTTGGCGAAGTTGACGACCGCGAACGCGTACCCGCCGCGCTCGAGCTCGGCGCAGAACCGCTCCGCGACCTCGTCCGCCGACATCTCCGGCTTCTTGTCGTAGGTGCCGACCTCCCGCGGGCTCGGGACGAGCAGCCGCGTCTCCCCCTCCCACTCCTCCTCGCGGCCGCCGTTGAAGAAGTACGTCACGTGCGCGTACTTCTCGGTCTCGGCGGCGTGCAGCTGGCGGAGGCCCGCCCCCGCGAGCACCTCGGCGAGCGTCTCGTCGACCTCCTGCTCGCCGAAAACGACCGGCGTGTCGAGCTCGTCGCTGTAGCGGGTCATCGTCGTGACGTCGAAGCCGGCGTCGAGCAGGAGCTTCGTCAGCTGCCGCGCGCGGTCGGGCCGGAAGTTGAAGAAGACGAGGGCGTCGCCGGACTTCGGGCGCGGCCGCCCGTCGAGCACGATCGGTTCGACGAACTCGTCGGTGATTTCGCGCGCGTAGCTCGCCTCGACCGCCGCGACCGGATCGTCCGCGTGCTCGCCCACGCCGTTCACGATCGCGTCGAACGCGCGCTGGGTGCGATCCCAGCGCTTGTCGCGGTCCATCGCCCAGTAGCGGCCGGCGACGGTCGCGATCCGCTCGGCCGGGAGCTCGGCGAGGTCGTGCGCCGCCGAGGACGGCGAGACGTCGCGCCCGTCCGTGAATGCATGGATCCACGTCCGCTCCGGCGCGAAGCGCAGCAGCGCCTGCAGGTGGTCGATGTGCGAGTGGACGCCCCCGTGGGAGACGAGCCCGAGCAGGTGGACGTCGCCGCCTCGCTCGAACACCGCTTTCAGCGCCGGCCTCTCGAAGAACGAGCCGTCCGCGATCGCCCGGTTGATCCGCTGCAGGTCCTGGTCGAGCACCCGGCCCGAGCCGATCGTCAGGTGCCCGACCTCCGAGTTGCCCATCTGGCCCGGCGGCAGCCCGACGGCCTCGCCGGAGGCCTTCAGCGTCGTGTGCGGATACTCGGCCCAGAGCCGGTCGAAGACGGGCGTCTGGGCCAGCTCGACCGCGTTTCCCGGGCCCGGCGGCGCGCAGCCCCAGCCGTCGAGGATGACGAGGACTACAGGCTCGCGGCGGTCCGGCACAGCTCGGTGAACGATTCCACGTCGAGGGAGGCGCCGCCGACGAGCGCGCCGTCCACCCCCTCCTGCGAGAGCAGCTCCGCCGCGTTCTCCGGCTTCACCGAGCCGCCGTAGAGCACCGGCACGTCGAGCAGGCTCTTCACGAACGCGTGCGCCTCGCGGGCCTGGTCGGGCGTCGCCGTCCGGCCGGTGCCGATCGCCCACACCGGCTCGTAGGCGATCACGAGCCGCTCGTGCGGGCCGACCGCGTCGGCGACGGCCTCGACCTGGACGCGCAGGACGAGCTCCATCTGACCCGACTCGCGCTCCTCCAGCGACTCGCCGACGCAGGCGATCACGCGCAGGCCGTGGTCGAGCGCCGCGACCGTGCGGCGGGCGACGGTCTCGTCGGTCTCGCCGAAGTACTGGCGCCGCTCCGAGTGGCCGACGATCGCGCCGGCCACGCCGAGCTCCTGCAGCATCGGCGCCGAGATCTCGCCGGTGTACGCGCCGTCGTCGGCCCAGTGCACGTTCTGCGCGAAGACCGTGTGGCCGCCCTCCAGCGCCGCCGCGAGCGAGACGAACGGTGGGCAGAGCACCGCGTCGACACCGTCGGGCGGGCTGAACGCGTCGCAGAACTCGCGCGTCTCGCGCGGGCCCTTGAACATCTTCCAGTTCGCGGCTAAGAGCGGCACGGGTGGGGATGTTAAGCGTGTGCCGGAGCGGAAGACGGTTCTCATCGCCCTCGCGGCGAAGGCCGCCATCGCGGTCGTCAAGGCGATCGCGGGCGTCCTCTCCGGCTCTGCGGCGATGATGGCCGAGGCCGCGCACTCGGTCGCGGACACGAGCAACCAGGGCCTGCTGCTGACCTCGCTGCGCCTCGGGAGCCGGCCGCCGGACGAGCAGTACCCGTTCGGCCACCGCAAGGACCGCTTCTTCTGGTCGTTCCTGGCGGCGGTCGTGATCTTCCTCGCGGGCGCGGTCTTCTCGATCGGCCAGGGCGTGCTCGAGCTCACGAGCGGCGGCAGCGAGGGCACCTACTGGCCGGTCTACGCGACGCTCGCCTTCGCGTTCGTCGCCGAGGGCATCTCGCTGCTGCGGGCCGTCCGCCAGACCCGCGGCGAGGCACGCGAGCGCAGGGTCCCGTGGCGTGCATTCGTGCGCGAGACGACGGAGCCGACCGCCAAGACGGTGGTCGCCGAGGACACGGTGGCCGTGATCGGCGTCGTGATCGCAGCGATCGGCGTGGGGCTCCACCAGCTGACGGGCAACGCGGCCTGGGACGCGGCCGCGGCGCTCGCGGTCGGAGCGCTCCTCGTCTTCGTCACGTACAGGCTCGGCAGCAACTTCCGCGCGCTGCTGATCGGCGCGGGCGCGCGGCCCGGCGACACGCGGCGGATCCGGGCCGTGCTCGAGTCCGACCCGAACGTGGACGAGGTGCTCGACCTGCGGACGATGTACGTCGGCCCTCGCTCGCTGCTCGTCGCTGCGCGCATCGACCTCGCCGACGGCGGGCTGGACGCCGAGGCGATCGAGCAGCTGAGCACCAGCCTCGACGATCGCCTGCAGCGAGCGGTGCCCGACGTGCAGGAGGTCTTCCTCGACCCGACGCCGCGGCCCGGCGAGCGCTAGCCCTCGGGGATCACGGCGACGCCGGGCAGCTCCTTGCCCTCCAGCAGCTCCAGCGCGGCGCCGCCGCCGGTTGAGGCCCAGGAGACGCGGTCGAGCAAGCCGAGCTCGTTCAGCGCGCGGATCGAGTCGGCGCCGCCGACGACCGAGAACGCGTCGGCCTGCGCGACCGCCTCGGCCACGGCCTTCGTCCCCTCGGCGAAGCGCGGCCACTCGAAGACGCCCATCGGCCCGTTCCAGAAGATCGTGCGCGCGCCGCCGATCGCGGCCGCGAAGCGCTCGCGCGTCTCCGGCCCGATGTCGAGGCCGAGCCACCCTTCGGGGAGGGAGTCGTACGGCACGACCTGCGTCTCCGCGTCCTCCTCGAAGGCGGACGCCGCGACGACGTCGGTCGGCAGCTCGACGGGGAACGGAAGCGCCGAGCCCTCGCGCAGCTCCTCGGCCATCTTGCCGCCGACGAGCACCGTGTCGGCCCTGCCGCCGAGGTTGCGCAGGACGCCGAGCTTGTCCTCGACCTTCGCGCCGCCGGAGACGAGCACGAACGGCCGCTCGACCTCGCCCAGCAGCTTTCCGAGCTCCGTCAGCTCGCGCTCCAGCAGGAGCCCCGCGTAGGCCGGAAGCAGCTCCGCGACGCCGACGGTCGAGGCGTGGGCGCGGTGCACCGAGCCGAAGGCGTCCTCGACGAACAGCTCGTACTCGTCCGCCAACCGGCGCGCGAACTCCGGGTCGTTGGCCTTCTCGCCGGGCTCGAAGCGGGTGTTCTCGAGCACGTCGATCCGCTCGTCGGGCAGCAGCTCGCGCAGCCGCCTGGCGACCGGCGTCATCGAAAACGCCGGGTCGGCGCCCTTCGGCCGCCCGAGATGCGAGCACACGGCGACTTCCTTCGCGTCCTGCTCCAGCAGGTACCGCAGCGTGGGCAGCGAGGCGCGGATGCGCGTGTCGTCGGCGACGCGGCCGCCGTCGAGCGGCACGTTCAGGTCGGCGCGCACGAGCACGCGCTTGTCGCCGACCTGCGCGTCGCGGACGGAGCGAGGCCTACGCACTCACGGTGGCCGGCAGCGTTGCTCCGACCTTCGCGACGAGGTCGACCAGCCGGCACGAGTAGCCCCACTCGTTGTCGTACCAGCCGAACACCTTGACCAGGTTCCCGTTGGCCATCGTCAGTTCGCTGTCGAAGATCGACGAGTACGGCGAGTGCTGGATGTCGGTCGAGACGAGCGGCTCGTCGGTGTAGCGGAGGATCCCCTCCAGCGGGCCGCTGTCGGCCTTCGAGCGGAAGAGCTCGTTGACCTCGTCCTTCGTCGTCTCGCGACCGACGCGGCAGACCAAGTCGACGATCGACCCCGTCGGCACGGGGGCGCGCATCGACATGCCGTCGACCTTGCCCTGGAGGTCGGGCATCACCAGGCCGATCGCCTTGGCGGCGCCGGTCGAGGTCGGGATCAGGTTGATCGCGGCGGCCCGCGCGCGGCGGAGATCCTCGTGCGGGAGGTCGAGCACGCGCTGGTCGTTCGTGTACGCGTGGATCGTCGTCATGAAGCCCTGCTCGACCGTGAGCTCGTCGTGCAGAACCTTCGCCAGCGGCGCGACGCAGTTCGTCGTGCAGGAGGCGTTGGAGATGACGTCGTGCGACTCGGGGTCGTAGTCGTCGTCGTTCACGCCGAGCACGATCGTCACGTCCGGGCCCTTCGCGGGCGCGGAGATGATGACCTTCTTCGCGCCGCCGTCGAGGTGCTTCGCGGCCCCGTCGCGACCCGTGAAGAAGCCGGTCGACTCGATCACGACGTCGACGCCGAGGTCGCTCCAGGGGAGGTCGGCGGGGTCGCGCTCGGAGAGCAGCTTCAGCTCGCGGCTGCCGACGCGGATCGCGCCGTCGCCGGCGGAGACCTCTTCGTCGAGCGTCCCGAGCACGGAGTCGTGCTTGAGCAGGTACGCCATCGTCTCGGCGTCGCCGAGGTCGTTCGCCGCGACGACCTCGAAGTCGCCGCCGCGCTTCAAGTGCGCCCGGAAGAAGTTGCGCCCGATCCGCCCGAACCCGTTGATACCGACTCGAATCGCCACTGGAAGCCTCCCCGTTGCTTTGCGTCGAGTCTATCCACCCTCGTAATGGCGGAAAGCGCGTGGCTGCGCGAGGATTTCGGCGTGATCACCGTCCGGCCGCTCGGCGACGACGACCGCCCGTGGGCGCTGGAGGTCGAGCGCGAGAGCTGGGGCGTGCCGATCGTCGCGCGGCGCGGCGAGCTCGTCGACCCGACGGTCCTGCCCGGCTTCGTGGCGGTGGTCGACGGCGAGCGCGCAGGCCTCGCCACCTACGCCGTCCGCGGGGACGAGTGCGAGCTCGTCACGATCGACAGCCTCCGCGAGGGGATCGGGGTCGGCCGGGCGCTGCTCGACGCGGTCCGTGAGGCCGCGGCCGCCGCCGGCTGCCGCCGCCTCTGGCTGGTGACGACGAACGACAACCTCCGCGCGCTCGAGGTCTACCAGCGCTGGGGCATGAACCTCGTCGCCTTCCGGAAGGACGCCGTCACGGAGGCGCGCAAGCACCTGAAGCCGTCGATCGCCGAGCGGGCCGCCAACGGCATTCCGATCAGCCACGAGCTGGAGCTCGAGCTCCTCCTCTAGTCGCTGCCGGAGGCGAGTGGCGCGCGGGCCGCGAAGGCGTCGCTCGCGACGCCGTCCCAGAGGCCGTGCGGGCTTTGCCCGTGCGGCCGTCTTCAGCCCGAACGGCCCGCCCTTGGCCTCCGGCCAAGGGCGGGCCGGAGGGGAAGCTCCGAGGACGACCTCCCCCTCCGCATTGTCGCGCTCCGGACCTTGGCGACGGACGGGGTCTGAATCCATCGCCGGACGAGCGCAAACCCGCCGGCCGAGAGTATTACGCACGGGGAGCAGCAAAAACCACGGTGTTTGCAAATACGAAAATCGAGGTTCTTCTACGTCCCCGCTCTAGCGCCGGCCGAAGCGCAAAACGGCCTGGATCCGGCGATGCGCGGCGGACTTGCTCGCCGGCGGATCGCACTTCGCGGCGAGCTCGCGCAGCGACAGCGAGGGATGCTTCAGGCGCAGCCGGGCGATCTCCCGCAGCGGCGGCGAGAGCTCCTCGAGCCTACCCCGCCGCTCTAGCCGCCGCACCGCCTCGAGCTGCGCGCGGGCCGCGGCCACCGTCCGGACGACGTTGGCGTGGTCGGCGTTCGCGAGCCGGTTCGCGCGCGCGCGCGTGGACCCGACCACCGAGCGCTCCTGCAGCGCGAGCGCCGCCTCGCTCGCCCCGGCCGCCGCGAGCACGCCCGCGATCCGGTCGATGCCCTTCGCGTAGGCAAGCGCGTGATCCCCTCGCTCGGTCACGCGCAGCTCGCCTCCCTCGGCTGCCGCGGCGGCCGCCACGGCCTCGGCACCCTCGCGCGTCTCGCTGCGCACCTCCAGGTGCGGCGACGGCGGCGGGCTCACCGACCCGGCGCCGAGCAGCGCGCCCCGGACGTACGCGCCGCGGCAGCACGAGCGGGCGACGACGCGCTTCGGCGGCCGCTCGAGCGGGCGCGAGCGCGCGTCCACCACCCCCGCGCGCTGCAGCACCTCCAGCACCGGCCCGCCCTCGACGTGCAGCTGGTAGCGCGTCTCACGGCCGAAGGCGTGGCGCTGGTACGTCCGGATCTCCGAGCGGACGCCGAACTCGCGCAGCAACGCGAAGGACCGCCGCGCGGCCGCGGGACTCGAGAGGTCGAGGTGCAGGCTGACCTCGCCCCGCCCGAGCAGGTGCAGCCGGCCCGCGAAGTGGAAGAGCGCCGACAGCTCGGCGAGCCGGTCGCACTCGCGCGCGGGCGCGATCCCCGCCAGCTCGGCCCGGACGTCCTCAGAGAACGACACGCTCGAGCTCCAGGAGGCGCCGCTTGTACCCGAGCCCGAGCGAGCCGTACGACCCGAGCCCGTCGGCCGCGACGACCCGGTGGCACGGGACGAAGAGGCCGAAGCGGTTCGACGCGCAGACCGAGCCGACCGCCCGCTGGGCGTTCGGGTGCCCCGCGAGCGCCGCAACCTCGCCGTAGGTCGCAGTCTCGCCGAACGGGATCGAGCGCATCGCGCCGAGGGCCGCGAGCTGGAACGGCGTGCACCACTCCAGGTCGAGCTCCACGTCGTCGAAGCCGTCGCGCGCGCCAGCGAAGTACTCCCGGACGCGGTCGATCAGCGGATGCGCGCCCTCCGCCGAGCCACCGGCCGCGGGCAGCTCGTGCCACGCGACCACGTCGTCCACCAGCACGAGCTCGCCGACCCCCCATCCCGCGACCTCGTACGCGAACTGCCGGACCATCGCCGGCATCGTAGAATCCCCGCGATGAGCCGCCCCGGGATCTTCCGGCCCCCGCCCGCGCGCAACGAGCCGGTGCTCGAGTACGCGCCGGGCTCGCCCGAGCGCGAGCAGGTGCGCGCGCGGCTCGAGGCGATGAAGGCGGAGCAGCTCGAGATCCCCGTCGTCGTCGGCGGCGAGGAGATCCGCACGGGCGACACCTTCGACGCCGTCATGCCGCACGACAAGGGGCACGTCCTCGCACACGTGCACAAGGCCGGCCCGGCGGAGGTCGAGAAGGCGGTCACCGCCTCGGCCGAGGCCTGGGAGGACTGGCACCGGCTGCCCTGGGAGGAGCGCGCCGCGGTCTTCCTCCGCGCTGCCGAGCTGCTCGCCGGCCCCTGGCGCCCGACGCTCGTCGCGGCCACGATGCTGAACCAGTCGAAGACCGCGCACCAGGCCGAGATCGACGCGGCCTGCGAGGTGATCGACTTCTTCCGCTTCAACGTCGAGTTCATGGTGCGGATCTACGAGGAGCAGCCGGTCTCCTCGCCGGGTGTGTGGAACCGTCTCGAGTACCGGCCGCTGGAGGGCTTCGTCTTCGCGATCAGCCCCTTCAACTTCACGGCCATCGGCGCGAACCTCACCTCGAGCCCGGCGCTGATGGGGGACGTCGTGCTCTGGAAGCCCGCGTCGACCGCCGCCTACTCCTCGTACTGGACGCTGAAGCTGTTCGAGGAGGCCGGGCTCCCACCGGGCGTGATCAACTTCATCCCCGGCAGCGGCGCCCAGGTCGGCGACGCCGTACTTGCGAGCGAGCACCTCGCCGGTGTCCACTTCACCGGCTCGACCGAGGTCTTCCACTCGATCTGGCAGACGGTCGGCCAGAACATCGGCCGCTACCGGAACTACCCGCGCATCGTCGGCGAGACCGGCGGCAAGGACTTCATCGTCGCCCACCCGAGCGCAGACGTCGACGCCGTCGCGACCGCGATCCTGCGCGGCTCCTTCGAGTACCAGGGGCAGAAGTGCTCCGCCGCCTCGCGCGTGTACGCGCCGTCGAACCTCTGGCCCGAGCTGAAGGAGCGGCTCGTCGAGGAGGTCGGGACGATCGCGATGGGCGACGTGAGCGACTTCTCGAACTTCATGGGCGCGGTGATCGACGACAAGTCGTTCGCGCGCCAGAAGGAAGCGATCGAGCACGCCAAGGGCAACAACGCCGAGGTGGTCGTGGGCGGCGGGACCGACGACAGCGAGGGCTACTTTGTCGAGCCGACGGTGATCCAGACGAAGGACCCGCGCGACCGGCTGATGCAGGAGGAGTTCTTTGGCCCGATCGTGACGACCTACGTCTACCCCGAGGGCGAGTGGGAGCAGACGCTCGAGCTCGTCGACGAGACCGCGCCCTACGGACTGACGGGCGCGATCTTCTCGCAGGAGCGCGCGGCCATCGACGAGGCGCAGGAGGCGCTGCGCTACTCGGCGGGTAACTTCTACGTGAACGACAAGCCGACGGGCGCGGTCGTCGGGCAGCAGCCCTTCGGCGGGTCGCGCGCGTCGGGGACGAACGACAAGGCGGGGTCGATGTGGAACCTCATCCGCTGGGTCAGCCCACGCACGATCAAGGAGACGTTCGTCCCGCCGCGCGACTACCGCTACGCCTTCCTCGACGGCGAGGACAGCGACGGCGCTCCGGGCGGGCCCGGCGGCTCGCGCTGAGCCGGCCGCTCCTCGTCGCGCTCGCGCTTCTGCTCGTACTCGCCTCCGCCGCCACCGCGGCACGAATCCGCGGCACGCGCGGGCCCGACCGGCTGCAGTCGGTGAACGGCGTGCGCGACGTCGTGACCTGCGGGGCCGGCTACGACCTGGCGACCGTCGACGAGCGCGACCGCGCCGGGCGCGACTGCGAGGTCGTGACGCGCCGCGCCTCGAGCGACCCGTTCCGCACCGGCGAGAGCCAGCACGCGACGGAGGTCGAGCCGGACTCGTTCGCCTTCGGAAAGACCGTCGTCGCGGTCTTCCAGGTCGGCCGCGTCCGCGACGGCGGTGCGCACGCGATCGGCTTCGCCGTCTCGCGCGACGCCGGCCGCACGTGGAAGCGCGGCTTCCTGCGTGGGCTCGGCCCCCGCGCCAGCGACCCGTCGGTGGCGTACGACCGCAGGCACGGGGTCTGGCTCGCGGTCTCGCTGGTCTTCGGCGGCAGCGGCTCGTCCCTGCGGGTCAACCGCTCGCGCGACGGCCTGCACTGGGGAGCTCCCGTGACCGCGGTGCAGACGTCGCCCGGGCTGGGCCAGGACAAGGAGTGGATCGCCTGCGACGACTGGCCGCAGAGCCCGTTCTACGGCCACTGCTACGTGAGCTACAGCGACGTGATCGGCGATCAGATCGTGACGCAGGCCTCGTCGACCGCCGGCCTCACCTGGTCGGCCGCGACGACCGCGCCCGGCTTCCCGGGCCGCCACTCGATCCGCGGCTCCTTCGCCCCGGGCGTGCAGCCGGTCGTTCTCCCGAGCGGCCGCGTCCTCGTCGCGTACTACGACCAGGAGGACCTCTCGGCCCTGCGCTCGGACGACGGCGGCGTGACGTGGACTACGCAGCTCGGCATCGCGCCCGCCGCGTACCGGTCGCACGACGGCTTGCGCGCGGCGCCACTGCCGACCTCGGCCCTGAGCGCCGACGGCAGCGCCTACGTCGCCTGGGCCGACTGCTCGTTCCGGCCCGGGTGTTCGGCCAACGACATCGTCTACACGTCCAGCGTCGACGGGGTCGTCTGGACGCCGGTCACGCGGATCCCGACCGGCGCCGGCGACGCCGAGCTGCCCGGGCTCGACGCCGACCCCTCGCGGCCGGGACGGCTAGCGCTCGCCTACTACGTCTTCCACGGCTCGTCGCTCGACGTGCGCTTCGTCTCGTCGTCGAGCGCCGGCGCGAGCTGGACGCGGCCGCGGCTGCTCAACTCGCGCCGCGTTCCGATGCGCGGGATCGCCTCGACGACGCTCGGGTCGATGGTCGGCGACTACATCTCGACCTCCTTCGCCGGCGGCCGCGCGGTGCCGGTCTTCGTGCTCGCATCGCCGCCCTCCCGCGGACGGCTGCACGAGGCGGCCTTCGCCACCTCGCTCGCGGTGCCCTAGGCGGGCGGGATCTCGGCCCGCGCCGGGCCCCAGCCTCTGGTGCGCGCCCGGACGGCCACCCACGCGGCGCACCCCAGCGCCGGCAGCGCCAGGACGACCGCGGCGACGCGCACGCCGAAGGCAGCCGCGAGCGCGCCGTCGAGCAGGCTCGCGAACGGCCGCAGCCCGAGGAACGCGACGCTCCACAGCGCCATCACGCGCCCGCGCTCCCACGCGTCGACGCCCAGCTGGAGCCGCGCGGTGGCATGCGTGTTCGAGGCCAGGTAGCCGAAGCCGGCGACGAACAGGATCGGGAGCGCCAGCGCCAGCCACGGCGTCACCGCGAAGGCGACGATCCCGCCGCCGAGCATCAGGAGCGTCGCGAACATCCTCCGCCGGCTCCCGCCCACCCGCCCCGCTACCACGAACGCCGCGGTTACCGCGCCCGCGCCGAAGACGCCGACGATGTACCCGCCGAAGGTGTCGACGTGCCCGAACGCGTGCGCCCAGGCCGGCGCGAGCGTGTTGATCGGGTCGGACGCGAAGCCGACCGCGGCCACGATCACGAGGAACACGACGAGCTCGGGCCGGCGCCGTAGGAGGTCGACGCTCGCGCGTATGTGGCCGCCGGGCGGGCGCCCGGCGAGCTCCTGCGGCCGCGGCCCGATCAGCAGCAGCGCGCCGACGAAGATCAGGTACGAGAGGGCGTTGAGCCCGAAGGCGGCCGGGATCCCGAGGTACTCGACGGCGAGCGCGGCGCTCGCGGGGCCGATCGCCCGCGCGAGGTTGAACGTCATCGAGTTGAGCGCGACGGCGGTCGGCACCTCGTCCTCCTCGACCAGCGACGGGATGAGCGCCTGCTGCGCCGGCGCCGAGAAAGCGCTCACCACCCCGAGCGCCGCCGCGTCTGCGATCACGACCCCCGTCGGCGCGAGGTCGAGATGCGCCAGCAGCCCGAGGCCGGCGGATAGCACGATCGACACCGGCTGCGTGACGAGCAGCAGCTGTCGCCGGTTCCAGCGGTCGGCAGCCGACCCGGCCCACGGCGCGAACAGGAGGATCGGGAGGAACTGCGAGAAGTTGAGGACGCCCAGCAGCAGGGCCGAGTGCGTCTGCCGGTAGACGAGCAGCGCCGCGGCGAGGTTCTGGAACCACGTCCCGCTCGCCGAGAGCGCGTTGCCGACGAAATACGGGCCGAACGTGCGCCGCCGCAGCAGCGCAAAGGCGGCAGCCGGCCCGACGCGCGCCGCGGCTACGCTCGCCCTGCCTTGTGCAACTGGGCGTAGATGGAGCGCGCCGTGCGCTGCGGAATGCCGGGCACGCCTTCGAGTTCCTCCTGGCTGGCGGCGAGAAACCGCTCCGCCGAGCCGAAGTGCCGCAGCAGCGCGCGCCGCCGCGCCGGGCCGACGCCCTGCAGCGTGTCGAAGATCGACTCGCGCGCCTTCGCGTCTCGGCGCTGCCGGTGGAAGTCGAGCGCGAAGCGGTGTGCCTCGTCGCGCACTCGCTGCAGCAGGTGGAGCCCCGGCGAGTCGCGATCGAGCACGATCGGGTCCGGCCGGCCCGGAACGAAGACCTCCTCCTCCCGCTTCGCCAGCGAGATCACAGCCACGCGCGGAAGGTCGTAGGCCTGCATCGCCTGCAGCGCCGCCGCGAGCTGGCCCTTGCCGCCGTCGATCACGACCAGGTTGGGCATGGCCGCGAACGACCCGTCGTACTCCTCGGCCGCGGCCCCGTCCTGCAGCCGCGCGAACCGGCGCGAGACGACCTCCTCCAGCGCCGCGTAGTCGTCCTGCCCGTCGAGCGTACGCACCCCGAACTTGCGGTAGTCGGCCTTCTTCGGCATCGCGTCCTGGAAGACGACCATCGAGCCGACCACCGACTGGCCCTGGATGTTCGAGATGTCGTAGCACTCGATGCGCAGCGGCAGGCTCTCGAGGTTGAGCGCCTCGCGCAGCTCCTCGAGCGCCTCGACCCGCCGCAGCCGCTTGCGCTCCGACTGCACGGCCTCCGACTCCAGCGCGAGCAGCGCGTTCTCGGTCGCGAGCAGCTGCAGCCGCCGCTTCTCGCCCCGCGACGGCGCGCGCACCTCCACCCGCGAGCCGCGCCGCTCGGAGAGGAACTCCTCCAGCGCACGCGTGTCGCCGGATTCCGGCGGGACGACGATCTGCGGCGGCACGCTCGGCGACGAGCCGTAGTACTCGGTCGCGAAC
>DASSQK010000085.1:0-7748 GCA_035702555.1 Gaiellaceae bacterium
ATCCCTCCGGCCTGCTGCCAGGCCAGCGACAGGAGGCCGTTGTCGGGCCCGACCAGGTCCCGGCCCGACCCCGTTCGAACGGCGACCTCGCGGTCCTTGCCGACGGTCGGATCGACGACGCCGAGGACGACGGCGTTCTCGGCGATGTACGGCATCGAGTCCGCCAGCAGGAGCGCTCCCGACTGGACGTCGAGCGGGCGGATCAGGTGCGTCAGGTCGACGATCGGGCTTCGCGGCGAGACGTCGGCCAGCACCGAATGGCAGAGCCCGACCCACTCGTTCCCGAGCCCGAAGTCGCTCACGAAGACGATCGGACGGTCGGCGGACGGCATTCGCGGAAGCATCCTCGCTCCCACTCACGGATGCAAGCCGCGGGTCGCCGCAGGGTCGAGCCGCGCTTTCGTAGGATCCGCGCCGGGTGATCGTCTACCTCGTCCGCCACGCGAGCGCCGAGGCCCGCGAGACCTGGGGCGGCGACGACCGCACGCGCCCGCTGGACGGCCGGGGTCTCCGGCAGGCGGAGGAGCTCGTCGACCAGCTCGGCCGGCGCGAGTTCAGGCGGATCATCTCCAGCCCCTACGTCCGCTGTGTCGAGACCGTCGTCCCGCTCGCGCACGCACGCGGCCTGGCGGTCGAGCACGCCGAGGCGCTCGGCGAGGGAGCGGACGCCGAAGCGGCGCTGGCACTCTTCCGCAGCACCCGGATGCCGCTCGTCGCGTGCGTGCACGGCGACCTCGCCGAGGAGCTGCTCGGGGAGGCGGCGAAGGCAGGGTCGACCGCCGTCGTCGAGCTGCGAGACGACGAGCTCGCGGTGCGTGAGCGCCTGCACCCTCCGAGCTGATGGCCGCACGGACGCTCAGGCTCGGAGACACGGAGGTCCCACGGATCGGGCTCGGGACGAATCGGCTGACCGATACCCGCGAGAACCGCTCGTTCGTGGCGGAGGCGGTTGCCGCCGGGGTCGGGCTCGTCGACACCGCGCACCTCTACACCGGCGGCCAGAGCGAACAGGCGATCGGGGCGGCGCTCTCGCCGCAGCCCGCGGGCTGCGTCGTGGCGACGAAGGGCGGCTTCCGCCCGGGCGAAGGGCGCCGCGACGTGCTCGTGGCGCAGATCGAGGAGAGCCTCCGGCGGCTGCGGACCGGCCGCATCGACCTCTACTACCTGCACCGCGTCGACCCCGAGACGCCGCTCGAAGAGAGCCTCGGCGCGATCGCAGAGCTTCGGGACGCCGGCAAGATCGGGCACGTCGGCATCTCCGAGGTCGGGATCGCCGAGATCGAGCGCGCCCGCAAGATCGTGCCGGTCGTCGCCGTGCAGAACCGCTACAACCTCGAAGAGCGCGAGCACGACGAGGTCATCGACCACTGCGAGCGCGAGGGGCTCGCGTTCGTCCCGTTCTTCCCCCTCCGCGGCGACGGCGGCGGGGCGCCGGCGGAGATCGCGGCGCGCCACGGCGCCACCGCGTCGCAGGTCAAGCTCGCCTGGCTGCTCCGGCGGTCGCCTGCGATGTTGCCGATTCCGGGGACGCTGTCGCTCGCGCACCTGCGGGAGAACCTCGCCGCGCTCGAGCTCGAGCTGAGCGGAGACGAGTACGACGCGCTGCAGGACGCTTGACGCGGAGGTCCGGAGAGCCGACCTTTCATCCATGAGCGACCCGATCGAGACGCTGAGGGAGGCGGTGGTCCTCTCGCCCGACAACGCGCCGCTGCGGCGGCACCTGGGCGACCTGCTCTCCGCCGCGGGCCGGCACGAGGAGGCGCTCGAGGAGTATCGCGAGGCCCTGGCGCTCGACCCGTCGGACGAGCTGCGGCTCGAGCTCGCCCGCGCGTTTCTCGCCGTCGGGCGCACCGGCGAGGCGGCGGTCCTCGTCGACGTCGTCCTCGAGGGCCACGACCCGTCTGGGGCGGCGCTCGTGCTGAGGAGCAGGCTCCTCCTGAACGAGGGCGACCTCGACGGGGCGCGCGAGGCCTACCGCCGGGCGGTCGCCGTCGACGCGGAGCTGGCGGATCCGGAGCTCGCCGATCTGCTGGTCGCGCCGGACGACGCGGAGGAGCCCGTCGTTCAGGAGCCCGAGCCTCCCGCGCCGCCCGCTTCGGACGGGGACGTCATCACCTTCGCGAACGTCGGCGGAATGGACGAGGTCAAGGAGGAGATCGGGCTCAAGATCATCCACCCGTTCCAGCATCCCGAGCTCTACGCCGCGTACGGCAAGCGCGCCGGCGGCGGCGTGCTCCTCTACGGGCCGCCCGGCTGCGGCAAGACCTACGTCGCGCGCGCGACCGCCGGGGAGCTGCGCTCGTCCTTCCTCTGGGTGGGACTCGAGGACGTGCTCAGCATGTGGCTCGGCGAGAGCGAGCAGAAGCTGCACGAGCTGTTCGAGCAGGCGCGCCGCTCGGCCCCCTGCGTCGTCTTCTTCGACGAGGTCGACGCGCTCGGAGCCCGCCGCTCCGACATGCGCTCGAGCGCGGGCCGGACCCTGATCAACCAGTTCCTCGCCGAGCTGGACGGCGTCGCCACGGAGAACGAGGGCGTCCTGTTCCTCGCGGCGACGAACGCGCCGTGGCACGTGGACGACGCGTTCCGCCGGCCGGGACGCTTCGACCGGGTCGTCTTCGTCCCGCCGCCCGACCGCGACGCCCGGCGCGAGATCCTGCGCATCCACCTCGAGGGACGGCTGCAGGAGGAGATCGACCTGGATCGCATCGCGGGCCGAACCGACGGCTACTCGGGAGCCGACCTTCAGTCGCTGGTGGACGTCGCCGTCGAGGCAAAGCTCGCCGCGTCGATGCGGGACGGGGTGCCGCGCCCGCTCACGACCGACGACCTGCGGGACGCGGCGCGCAAGCGGAAGCCGACCACCGGCGAGTGGTTCCAGACCGCGCGCAACTACGCGCTCCACGCGAATCAGGCCGGGAGCTACGACGCCGTCCTCGACTACCTCGGGCGGAGATGAGCCGCGACCTCTTCTCCGACTCGTTCGGCCGGGCGCTCGCCCTCTACGACCTCGGCCGCCTCGAGGATGCCGAAGAGGCCCTTCGAGCGGCGCTGCGGGAGGAGCCGGACGACCCGCTCACGTACGCGATCCTCTCGCTCGTCCTCCTGGATCTCGATCGAGGAGCCGAAGCGCTCGAGGCCGCCTCGAAGACGATCGCGCTCGCGCCCGACGTTCCGCTCGGACACGTAGCCCGCGCCCAGGCGCTCGTCTCGCTCGGTCGTTTCGACGAGGCGGAGGGTTCCGCAAGAGAGGCCATCCGGCTCGACCCGGAGGACGCAGACGGCTGGATCATGCTGGCGAACGCCCACCTGGGCCGCGAGCGGTGGGACGAGGCCCTCTCGGCGGCCGAGAAGGCGTTGTCGCTGGAGCCCGAGTCGGAATCCGCACGCGGCCTGCGGGCGGTTGCGCTCGCGATGTCCCAACCCGGCGCGGACTGGCAACGAGCCGCCGCCGAGGCGCTCGCCCTCTCGCCGGACAGGTCCGTCGCCCATACCTACGCGGGGCTGGCGCACCTCGTGGGAGGGAGCGAGCGGGAAGCCGCCGAGCGCTTCCGCGAGGCGCTTCGCCTCGATCCGGAGAGCGAGGTCGCCCAGGCCGGTCTCGCCGACGCGATGAAGGCCGCGCACCCGCTCTACAGGCCCATCTTCCGCTTCTTCCTGTGGCAGCAGCGCCTCTCCAGGGGCTGGAGGATCGCGCTCGTGATCGGACCGCTGCTGCTGCTGAGAACGCTCGACGCGTCGGCAGGCGGCAGCCCACTCGTCATCGCTCTCGTCGTCGTCTGGATCGTCTTCCTCGCGGTGACGTGGATGAGCGTCCCGATCGCGAACCTCGCGCTTCGCCTCTCGCCGGTCGGCCGCGCGGTCTTGCCCGAGGATCAGCAGCGGTCCTCGATGGCCTTCCTCGCGTTCGTCGTCGCGGCGCTGGTCGCGGTGGCGCTCGCCTTTGCGTTCAACTCGGGCTTCGCGGTGACGGCCTTCGCGTGTGGGTTGCTCGCCTTCGCCGTCGGCTCCGCGCACGGGCTCGGCCGCAGGCGAAAGCGCGTTGTGTACGGAGGCGCGATCGCGGCCGGCATCCTCGCGTTCGTCGGCGGAGCGCTCGTCTCGGTGCGCGTGGGAGACGCCTCACTGGGAGGCATCATCCTCGTCGCTGCAGCGATCTCCGCGGTCGCGCTGATCTGGACCGTGCGCCTCGGCTAGCCCTCCGGTTTCGCGTTCGGCCGTCGACGGAACGAGACGGAAGACGACCGACACCGGAGGGAGTAACCGTTGCCCGAAAAGACTCTTCCAGAGGACTCCACGACACCTGAAGACGAAGACCTCGACGCCGAACGCGGCGAGGCAACCGACGAGGAAGCGAGCGGCGGCGCCGACGCGACGCCGAGGAACTGGGCCGTGCGCGGAGCGGTGATCGGCGCAGTCGCGGGGAGCGCGGCCGGGGCCGGTCTCGGGATGCTCTTCGCGAGCCGGCCGGACGCGCTCGCGGGGGCGCGGGACGCGGTCAGCGGAAGCGGCCGTCACGTCGCCAGGGCCGCGGCCGTCGCTGCGGGCGAGGTGATGGCCTCGCGGCACCTCGGCACGCTGCTGAAGTCCGAGGGCGAGGGCGATCGCGGGGAGCTGATGAAGCAAGCCGCGAAGGAGGCCGGCGTCGCCGCTGCGACGGCGGCACGAGATCAGATCATCTCGCTCCGAGGCGATGCGGTCGCCTCGGGCTCACGGGAAGGAGCCGGGAATGGCAAGCGCTGACGATGCTGCCGCCACGGTGTCGAGCGGCGGAAGCGGTCTCGCGCGTCCACTGCTCGTCGCGGCGGCGTTTGCCGCGGGAGCCGCGGCGGCCCTCGGCGCGAAGTCCGTGCTCGATTCGCGCCGCCGCAAGGGCGTCGGCGACCCGGGGACACCCGCCGCGGAGACGGACGAGGACCTGGCCACCACGCTTCGCCGAGCCGCTCTCGACGTCGCGATCGCAGCCACGAACGAGGCCGCCGGGCGCCTCTCGGCCGAAGAACAGGGCCGGGAGCCGGCGGAGCAGCGCTCATGAAGTCCGCGCGGCGAAACAAGGCCGAGGGCACTCTCGACAAGCTCGCCGGCCGCGCGCTCGAGCTGTTCTCGAAGCTGACCGGCAACCGCTCCGCAGGCGCCAAGGGCAAGGCGGCGCGGGGCCGGGGCAGCGGACGATCCGCGAAGGGCCGCGCGAAGAGCAAGAAGCGGTAGCGGCAGGGCGCTACGCGTCGCGCAGGACCTTGAACGCGAGGCGCCGGCCGAGCTTGCGCTGGAGCGCGAGCGTGAACCACAGGCGAGTCACTCCGTCTGCGACGTCGAACGCCTCGACGCCGCCGAGCCAGACCGGCTCGAGGCCGACGTCCCGGATCAGCGCCTCTGCGGTCTCCTTCGCGACGCCCTCCTCGGCGGCGTAGAGCAGATCGGCCTGGACGCCGCCGACGACGGGGTCGGCGAAGTTCTCCCAGCCGAGCGTGTTGAACGCGCGCACCGGGTGGGCGCCGTCGGCGAGCTCGTCCAGCGCGTGCAGCTTGCCCGGCCCCTGAACGTCGTTCGTCGCGTCGACGACGACCTTCCCCGCGAGGCCGCTCCCGAGCGACTCGATCACGTCTTTCGCCGCCGGGCCGGGCACCGCGAGCACCACGACCTCCGCGCCGGCGACCGCGTCGGCGACCGAGGCCGTGCCCGCCTCGCCCGGCCGGCGGACGCCGTAGACGACCTCGTGCCCCGCCGCAGCCCACTTGCCGCCGAGCGTGCGGCCGATGTTCCCGGCTCCGATGACAGCGATGCGCATGGGCTGCGTGCTGGCCCGGATACTCGCAGAGCGACGCCGCCCCGAAGCGTTCTTCAACCAGCGCTTTGGGGTGCAGCGCGCATCCGACAAGATGAGACTGGTTTGGTGAGCGAGCGGCAGCTCAGGGTCGGGTTCGTCACGGAGCCGACAGGCATCGAGAACCCGTACATCCGTGGTGGCTACCTCGGGCTCGAGCGGGCCGTCCGGGAGCTGGGGATCCGAGGACGAGTGCTGACACCGGCCCCGAAGGAAGGCTACGTCCCGAGCCTCTCGCTGCTCGCGCGACAGAAGTACGACCTTCTGATCGGGTTCGGCTTCTTTGCCAGCGCCGCGATCGACAGGGTCGCCACCGGGTTTCCGGAAACGCGGTTCGCCGCTATCGACTTCGCCCAGGACGATCTGGCGCATCGCCCGACGAACGTCCTGGGTCTCGTGTTCCGGGAAGAGCAAGCCGGATATCTGGCCGGGTACCTGGCTGCGCTCGCGCTGACGCTCTCTCCCGGGGAGGAGGTGATCAGCTCGGTCGGCGGCCAGCCTGTGCCGGCGGTCGAGAAGTTCATCGCCGGGTACCAGGCAGGCGCGCGGCGAGCCAATCCTCGCGTCACGACCTTGAACAGCTACACCGAGGACTTCCTCGACCCGGCGAAAGGCAGGTCGGTCGCCCTCAGCCAGATCGCGAAGGGATCCCGAGTCGTCTTCCAGGTCGCCAGCGCCTCCGGGCTCGGGGCGCTGGAGGCGGCAGGCGAGCGTGGAGTCTGGGGGATCGGGGTCGATGTCGACCAGTCCGACCTCGGCCAACACATCCTGACGAGCGCGGTGAAGAAACTGGACGTGGCGGTCTTCGACACGATCGAGGAGTTCGTAGGCGGGACGCTCGAGACCGGCCGCACCGCCTCCTTCTCCCTCCAGAACGACGGCGTCGGCCTCGGCACGATCAGCGCAGCCGTGCCCGGCTCGTTCAGAGCCGAGCTCGAGGAGGTCAGGGCCGAGATCGTCTCGGGGAAGATCCCGATCCCGAGCTCGGTCACATAGCGCTCTCGCTCTGGATCGAGACCCAGATGGTCCCGTCCCAGGAGACGACGTCGGTGGGCGCGTGGCCGACCGGAACGAGGCCGACCACTCGACCGTCCTGCGGATCGATCCGGACGACCGTGCCGTCGGCGTTGTTGGCCGCGAGCACCAGCCCGTCCGTCGCGCAGATGCCCACGAGCCCTCCGCCGACCGGGGTCGTCTGGGTCACCGTTCCGGTGTCGGGGTTGATACGCCAGAGCTGGCCCCGCGAGTCGGAAACCCAGACAGCCTGCTCCCCGGCCGTCAACGCGACCGAGCCGGTTCCGCTAAACGACACCTGCGCTCGGCGGGCTGAAGTCGTCAAGGTGGCTCGCGAACGAGGGATCTTCAACGGCAGACTCCGGTTGTGCTTCGAAGTGACCATGTCCTGCTCTTCTAACGTCCGTCGTTTCTCGGCGCTCGCCAGCAGCCTCTCGTGCGGCGGCGGCGACTCGCGCTGAAGGATGTACAATTCTCGTACAATTGTACGAAGATCGGAGGAGTCGATGAGGGCGAGGTCACAGGTATGGGAGCGCGACATGCGGAAGCTCGTGGCAGAGCAGGTTCAGGCGCTCAAGGCTGTCGTCGAGGACTTAGAGCGCCAGAAGGTCATGCTTCAGAGCCACGTCGACCGGCTCGAGCGTCGCGCCTCCAATCTCATCGAGCACCGCGACGATCCCACAGTTCTCATTCGCGTCACTTCGGGGGGCTACCAACGCGCCTTCCATGACAGCCAGAACCCGTGCAACTTCGTGAAGAACCGCGAGAACTTCAAGGAGGTTCTGCTGAGCCAGGCTGTGGCCGAGGGTTGCACTCCGTGCTTCGCGTGCGGCGATCTATGGATCCACCGCGAGGCTCTCAAGGGGAAGGCGTAGCCCATCCTCCGTGGGGCGTGAACCCGCGAGCCCCGAGC
>DASSQK010000086.1:0-12678 GCA_035702555.1 Gaiellaceae bacterium
GGCAAGCACGACGTCGCGTACCTGCTGACCCGGCCCGACCGGCCGCGCGGCCGCGGTCGGAAGCTCGCCCCGCCGCCCGCCAAGGAGACCGCCGGGCGCCTCGGCATCGAGGTGCGGCAGCCCGAGCGGCTGGACGGCTTCGATCCGGAGGTCGACACGGTCGTCGCCGCGGCCTACGGCGTGCTCATCCCGGAGCCCCTGCTCGAACGGGCAGTCTGGCTGAACGTCCATCCGTCGCTGCTCCCGCGCTGGCGCGGCGCCGCGCCCATCGAGCGGGCACTGATGGCCGGCGACGAGGAGACGGGCGTGACGATCATCGAGCTCGTGCGCGAGCTCGATGCCGGGCCGATCGCGGCGCAGCGCGCGTTCCCGGTCGGGCCCGAGGACGACTTCGGCACGGTCTCGGCGCGCGCGGGGGAGCTCGCCGCCGAGCTGCTGGAGGAGGCGCTCCCCGAGCCGACGCTGCGGCCGCAGCCGTCGGAGGGCGCGACCTACGCCGAGAAGATCCGCCCGGAGGACCGCGAGCTCGACTGGAGCCGCCCGCCGCAGGAGCTGCTGAACCGGATCCGGGCGCTGTCGCCGCACATCGGCGCGCGCGGCGAGCTGCACGGCCGCCCCGTGACGGTCTGGCGCGCGCGGGTCGAGGACGGCGAGCTCGTCCCGGTCGAGGTGCAGCCGGACGGGCGCAGGCGCATGGGCTACGACGAGTTCCTGCGCGGAGTGCGATGAGGCGTCGCTTGCGATGCCGACATCAGGACGTGCGGGCTTCGCCCGCGCGTACGTCCGAGTCGACCGGCCAGGAGCGCTTTCCGCAAGCAGGTGCGCGTTGAGCGTCGCGCCGGCGCGCCGCGTGGCCTACGACACGGTGCTCCGGGTGTTCGAGGACGACGCCTACGCCGATCGCGCCTTCCGCGGCGCGGCCGAGGCCCTCGACGCGCGGGACCGGGCGCTCGCCCAGCGGCTCGCCTACGGGACCGTCCAGCGCGTCCGCACGCTCGACCACGGGATCGAGACCCTCGGCAAGCGCCCCGTCGCGAAGCTCGACCCGCCGGTGCGCGCGGCCCTCCGGCTCGGCGCCTACCAGCTCGCCTACTCCGAGGTCGCGGCGCACGCGGCGGTGAACGAGTCGGTCGAGCTCGTGCGCGCGGCCGGCCTCGAGCGGGCGGTGAAGTTCACGAACGCGATCATGCGGCGGCTCGCCCTCGGGCTGACCGAGCTCGTCGAGTCGCTCCCGGAGGCGACGCCGCAGGAGGCGGCGCTGCGCCACTCGTACCCGGACTGGGTCGCGCAGGTCTGGTGGCGCGACCTCGGCCGCGAGGACGCGCTCGCGCTGCTGCGGGCGCAGAACGAGGCCCCGGAGACGGTCGTGCGTCTGAACGGCTTCCGCCGTGGCCCCGTCGCGGGCGAGCCCGATCCGGACCTTCCGGGAGCCGTGCGCGTCGAGCGCGTCGACGAGTGCGAGCTCGCGCTCGGCTTCGTCTGGCCCCAGAGCCGCGGCTCGCAGCTGGCGGGGCTCGCGGTCGGGGCAAGCGAGGGCGAGCGGGTGCTCGACCTCTGTGCGGCGCCGGGCGGGAAGACGACGCAGCTCGCGGAGGCGGCGGCGGAGGTCGTCGCGGTCGAGAAGCACGAGGGCCGAGTGCGCGAGCTCGTGCAGAACTGCAAGCGGCTCGGGGCGAAGAACGTCGAGGTCGTGCACGCAGACGCGCTCGAGCTTCCGGACGGCCTCGGCGAGTTCGACCGGGTGCTGGTCGACGCGCCGTGCTCGGGCCTCGGCGTGCTCGCTTCGCGGCCCGACCTGCGCTGGCGGGCCGAGCCGCTTCCGGAGCTGCAGCGCGACCTGCTGCGCGCGGCGGCCGAGCGCCTCCGGCCCGGCGGTTCCGTCACCTACTCGGTCTGCACGATCAACGCGGACGAGAACGAGGCGGTCGTCGACGCGAGCGGCCTCGAGCCCGAACCGCTCGGCGAGGAGTGGCCGCAGTTCGCGCACCCGCGCCGGCCCGAGTTCCTGCTCACACTCCCGCACGTCCACCACACGTCGGGGTTCTTCGTCGCGCGCCTGAGAAGATCCGACGCGTGAGCTGGAGCGACTGGATCAGGACGATCGAGGTCGAGCCGTCGATCTACGCGGCCGACTTCTCGCGCCTCGGCGAGCAGATCGAGACGCTCCTGCGCGCCGGGTGTCGCGTCTTCCACTGGGATGTCGGCGACGGGCACTTCATCCCGCCCGTGACGATGGGGCCGATCGTGCTCCAGTGGATCGCGCCGATCGTCCACCGCGCGGGCGGCGCGCTCGACTGCCACCTGATGGTCGATTCGCCCGAGCGTCACATTCCGCAGTTCGCGGAGGCCGGCGCCGACAGCGTCACCGTCCACTTCGAGACCTCTCCCGACCTCCCCGGGGTCGTCTCGCTTGCGCGCGAGCACGGGCTGCAGGTCGGGATGGCCTTCAACCCGGACACCGAGGTGGAGCCGGCCGCGTCCGCCGCGCGCGGGGCCGCCGTCGATCTTGCACTGTGCATGACCGTCCACCCCGGGTACTCGGGCCAGGCATTCATCGAGGGATCGTTCGAGCGGGTGCGCGCGCTGCGGTCGCTGCTGCCGGCGTCGATGCACATCCAGGTCGACGGCGGAGTGGGGGTGTCGAACATCGCCGAGCTCCACGAGGCCGGCGCATCGCTCTTCGTTGCAGGGGCATCCGTCTTCGGCGCGGACGACCCGCCGGCCGCGTACACGCAGATCGTCCAGGCAGCGAGGTGAGCCTCGAGCGGGCGCTCGAGCTCGCCGAGCGTGGACGGGGCGTGGTGGAGGGGACGCACCCGCTCGTCGGCGCGGTGCTCGTGCGCGACGGCGAGGTCGTCGGCGAGGGCTGGTACGCGGGTCGCGGGACGCCCCACGCAGAGGTGGCGGCGCTCGCGGCGGCGGGCGAGCGCGCAGCGGGGGCGACGCTGTACGTGTCGCTCGAGCCGTGCTCGCACCACGGGAGGACGCCGCCCTGCGCGGACGCGGTCGTCGAGGCGGGGGTCACGCGCGTGGTCGCCGCGGTCGGCGACCCGAACCCGAAGGTCGACGGGCGCGGCTTCGAGCGGCTGCGGGCGGCGGGCGTCGAGGTGGACGTCGCCGACCTGTGGGAGGCGAGAGTCCAGAACGAGGCCTGGCGGGTGTGGATTGCCCGGGGCCGGCCGTTCGTAACGCACAAGGTCGCGGTCACGGTGGACGGGCGGGTGACGGTTCCGGGCTCGCGCTGGGTGTCGGGCGAGCAGAGCCGCCGACGCGTCCACGAGCTGCGCGCGGCGTCGGACGCGGTCGCCGTCGGGATGGGGACGGTCCGGGCGGACGACCCGGCGCTCACGGCGCGCGGCGTCGGCGTAGCGGCGCAGCCGCGGCGGCTCGCCTTCGGGCGCGGGCCGCTGCCGGACGGGTCGGAGCTCGAGCTGCTGTCGGGGCCGCTCGAGCAGGAGCTCGCGGCGCTCGCGGCCGACCACGTGCGCTCGCTGCTGCTCGAAGGCGGCCCGACGCTGGCCTCGTCCTTCCTGGCGGCCGGCCTCGTCGACAAGCTCGTGTTGTTCGTCGCGCCGGCGCTCGCGGGGGCGGGGCCAGCCGCGTTCGGCGCGCTCCCGGAACCGTTGCGCCTGCGCCACGTGACCGCCGAGCAGGTCGGCGACGACGTGATGGTGACCGGGTACCTCCGCGATCCCTGAGCCGCTGACTTGTTCGCGCCCCTAGGGACGGTTCGCCCGGCCTCCTCCCCGAGGCGAGCGTATCGGCGGAAGGCGCACGTGTCTGTGCCGTTTCGTGCCGGAACTGTGCCGACCTCACTACGCTTCCGCGCGTGTTCACGGGGATCGTTCGCGAGCGCGGGCGGGTCGCCGTCGCCGAGCACACCGGCGGCGGGTTGCGCCTTCGGGTCGAAGCGGCCGGGACCGCGGAAGCCGCCGAGCCCGGTGATTCGGTGGCGGTCGCGGGCTGCTGCCTGACCGTCACGGCGGCGCGGGACGGAGCGCTCGAGTTCGACGCGGTGCCCGAGACGCTCGCGCGCACGACCCTCGGCGGCCTCGCCCCCGGGGCCGAGGTCAACCTCGAGCCCGCCCTGCGGGCCGGCGAGCCGCTCGGAGGCCACTTCGTCCAGGGCCACGTCGACGGCCGCGGCCGCGTCGTCGCGCTCGACCCCGACGGCGACGGGGCGCGCCTCGCAGTCGAGCTCGCGCCCGACCTGCTCCGCTACTGCGTCGCGAAAGGCTCGGTCGCCCTCGACGGCGTCTCGCTGACGATCGCCGCCCTCGGCCCCGGCGGCGTCGAGATCGCGCTCGTCCCCTTCACCCTCGAGCACACCACCCTCGCGGCGCTTCGGCCGGGCGACGAGGTGAACGTCGAGGTCGACCTGCTCGCGAAGTACGCCGAGCGGCTCGCCTCACCCTGAGGGTTACGATCCGTCGCGAGATGGACACCGAGCGCGCCACCGCGTTCGCCACCGTCGAGGAGGCGATCGAGGACATCCGCCGCGGCAAGCTCGTGGTCGTGGTGGACGCGGCCGACCGCGAGAACGAGGGTGACCTGACGATCGCCGCGCAGTTCGCGACGCCGGAGGCGATCAACTTCATGGCGACGCACGGCCGCGGCCTGATCTGCCTCTGCCTGACCGAGGAGCGCTGCGACGAGCTCGGGCTGCGACCGATGACCGAGCGCAATGAGACGCCGTTCGGCACCGCGTTCACGATCTCGATCGAGGCGCGCGAGGGGATCTCGACCGGCATCTCCGCGCAGGACAGGTCGCGCACGATCCAAGTCGCGATCGACCCGAGCAAGGGCCCGGGCGACCTCGTCCAGCCCGGTCACGTCTTCCCGCTGCGGGCCCGCGCCGGCGGCGTGCTCCGGCGGGCCGGCCAGACCGAGGCCGCCGTCGACTTGGCGCGGCTCGCGGGCCTCAACCCCGCAGGCGTCGTCTGCGAGGTGATGAACGACGACGGCACGATGGCGCGCGTCCCCGACCTGATCCCGTACTGCGAGGAGCACGGCATCAAGCTGATCACCGTCGCCGACCTGATCGAGTACCGGCGGCGGCACGAGAAGCTCGTCGAGCGCACCACCTCGGTGCGGCTGCCGACCGCCTACGGCGAGTTCACCGCGGTCGCCTTCCGCGAGAAGCTGACCGGCAAGCACCACCTTGCGCTCGTGAACGGCGACGTCGAGGGCGCGGGTGACGTCCTGGTCCGCGTTCACTCTGAGTGCCTGACCGGCGACGTCTTCCACTCCCTTCGCTGCGACTGCGGCGAGCAGCTCGACGAGGCGCTGCAGCTGATCGCGCGCGAGGAGCGCGGCGTCCTGCTCTATATGTCGCAGGAGGGGCGCGGCATCGGCCTGCTGAACAAGCTGCGCGCGTACGAGCTGCAGGAGCAGGGGCTCGACACCGTCGACGCGAACCTCGAGCTCGGCTTCCCGGCCGACGCGCGCGAGTGGGGGATCGGGAACCAGATCCTCGCCGACCTCGGGCTCTCGACGATCCGCATCCTCACGAACAACCCGAAGAAGATCAGCGGCCTCGAGGGCTACGGGCTCACCGTCACCGAGCAGGTGCCGATCGAGCTGCCGCCGAACGCCGAGAACCGCGCCTACCTCGCGGCCAAGCGCGAGCGGCTCGGCCACCGCCTGCACCACCAGGACCTGAGGTTCGACCCGGAGGAGCGATGAGCGACGGTCTCGACCAACCCCGTCTCGGCCTGAACCCCGAGCCCGACGAGGAGCGCCGCGAGGACGTGCGCGAGGAGGACTGGCCGACCAACCCGCCGGAGGAGACGCAGATCGAGCACCGGTCCGAGGCCGAGCCGGAGCCGGAGCCGGAGCCCGAGCCGGAGCCGGAGCCCGAGTCGGAAGCCGTTGCCGAGCCGGAGCTCGAGCCGGAGCCCGAGCCCGAGCGCGAGGAGGAGCCGCCGGCCGAGGAGGACGAGCTCCCGCGCTCGACGGTGCCCCAGCACGCGGCGGGCGAGCTGCGCATCCCCGACGGCTACGGCGTCATCGAGGGCGAGCCGAGCGGCAACCGCCGGGCCGTGGGCGTCGTGGTCGCGCGCTTCAACGGCGAGCTGACGAGCGAGCTGCTCGCCCGTGCGCTGGACGAGCTCGAGCGGGCGGGAGTGGGCCGCGAGGCCGTCACGGTGATCCCTGTTCCGGGGGCGTTCGAGCTGCCGCTCGCCGCGATGGCGCTCGCCAAGACGCGCCGCTACTCGTGCATCGTCGCCCTCGGCGCCGTAATCCGCGGCGAGACGCCGCACTTCGAGTACGTCGCGAGCGAGGCCGCGAGCGGGCTGCAGCTCGCGGGCCTGGAGACGGGCGTCCCCGTCGCCTTCGGCGTCCTCACGACCGAGGACGAGGAGCAGGCCCGGGCGCGGCTGAGCAAGGGCGCCGAAGCGGTGCGCACCGCGCTCGAGATGGCGGACGTCTTCGCCCAGCTGCGCGCCGCGGCCGGCACCGGCGGTGCGTAGCCGGACACCCGCCGAGTTGTAAAGACTCTCGTCTCTGTAGTTCCGGGTAGCGCGGATCCGCGACCGGCACGATGACTCGACGCCGGTTCCGGGCGACACTCCCGGTGGAGGTGAGAGCGATGAAACAGCTCTCGAAATGGCTCCTGGTGGCCGCGCTTCCCGTGCTGCTGGCGCTCGTCGTGCCGGCGGCCGCAGGGAAGTCGACGCCCACACGCTCCGTGCCGGCAAACGGTGCGGTGACAGGGTTGGCCCTCGACGGGGCACGCGTCGTCTACGGCGTCAGCCCCTACGGCATGACGCCCGTGAGCGTCCACGTCTGGAACGTGCTCTCCGGGCGCGGCTCGACGGTCAAGCGCACGCCTCAGCAGGCGCCACATGCCCCTGCGGCGTTCGCCGCCGGGACGAACCGGATCGCCTGGATCGATCGCGGCGGCAGCCCGAGCGAGACCGACGAGACGCTGATCACGACGCAGCTGCCGCGCGTGCACCTGAAGGTCGCCGCCGGCGCGGTGCGCTCCGACGACCACGCCGCCGGGTGCGAGGACGGTAACTGGCTCAGCGGGCTGGTCGGCTCGGCCAACGCGATCGCTGTCAGCACCTGGACGAGCAGCGACAACAACGTCTCGAACGCCCGTCTCCGGCTGGTCGGAGCGAGCGGCCTGAGGACGATCGTCTCCGGGCCGAACGCGATCGTGGCCGAGTCGCTCGACGCCGGCCGCATCGCGGTCGTGCGCTCGATGGCGCTCTGGCCGGGGCACTACCGGCTGAGCGGCGGAGACGGCAGCGTCGGCGTCTACTCGACGAGCGGCAAGCTCCTGTTCGAGGTGAAGAAGGGCACGGCGAAGGAGGCTGCCCTCAGCGGCACCACCCTGGCCGTCCTGACGACCACGAACCGGATCGAGCTCTACACCGCGAAGACCGGCGCGTTCGTCCGGTCGTGGCGGGTGCCTGCCGGTGCCGCCCATCTCGACCTGCAGGCGGGGATCGCGATCTACTCGGTCTACCCGAGGTCGGTCGGTCCCCGTGCCCTGCACGTCCTGCAGGTGAAGACGGGCCGGGACGCCGTCCTCGCCCGCGGCGTCGGGCCCTCGCCGTACACGCAGGGTGACGACGCCCAGATCGACCGGCTCGGAGTCGTCTACGCCGTGAACGCCTGGAAGAAGACGCACACGACCCACGTCGTCTTCGTCCCGATGGCCCGCGTGCTCGCGGCGGTTGCCAGGAAGTGAGCCGAGTCGAGCGGCGGCCGCGCCACCGACGGCGCGGCCGCCCTCGGCGCGGTGCGAGGAATCGCGGGTCCTTCGCTAGACTGCGCCGCCGATGTCCAAGGTCTGCGCAGTCTGCGGGAAGAAGCCCGGCTTCGGCCAGAACCGGAGCCACTCGATGGTGGCCACGAAGCGGCGCTTCAACCCGAACCTCCAGCGTGTCCGCGTCCTGCTGGACGGGAAGGCGACGCGCGCCTACGTCTGCACGCGCTGCCTCAAGGGCAACAAGGTCCAGAAGGCGGTCTAGTAACCGCGGCTGCGGCCGCGGGCGTCTAAGTCGCGGTGGAAGACCGCGGGCTCACCATTCCCTCCGACCTCGGGCGGATCTCGATCTCGCCCGCGGCGATCGCGCAGATCGTCGGCCGCGTGGCGGCCGAGTGCTACGGCGTCGTCGGCATGTCGCTGCGCGGGCCGGCGCGCGACCGCGTCACGCAGCTGCTGCCGAAGGGCCGGTCGGGCCGCGGCGTGCTCGTCCGCAGCGCCGAGGGCGCGGTTGCGCTCGAGCTCCACGTCGTGGTCGCGTACGGACTGAACCTCGCCGAGGTCGCGGCGACGGTGCGCTCCCAGGTCACCTACGAGGTCGAGCGGCAGACGGGCCTGCGGGTGGCGTCGGTCGACGTCCACATCCAGGACGTGAAGCGGACGGCATGAGCGATCTCGAGACCGTCCGCGGCCTCGCGCGCGGCGCGCTCGACTCGCTCGAGCTCAGCCGCGAGCGGATCGACGACCTGAACGTCTACCCGGTGCCCGACGGCGACACCGGGACCAACCTGACCCTGACCGTGCGCGGCGTGGTGGAGGCGCTCGAGGCCTCGAAGGTATCCGCCCGCGCGGAGCTCGTGCACGAGGTGACGCGCGCGGCGCTGATGTCGGCGCGCGGGAACTCCGGCGTGATTCTGTCGCAGATCGTGCGCGGGGCCGCCGACGCGCTGGGTTCTGCGGAAGCGGTCGACGGGCCCGTGGTCGCGCGTGCCTTTCGCGGAGCGAGCGACGCGGCGTACGGCGCGGTGCGCAAGCCGGTCGAGGGGACGATGCTGACCGTGATCCGCGAGCTGGCAGAGGCCGCGGAGCGCACTCCGGGCCTCGAGCCGCGCGCGCTGCTCGCCGAGCTGGTCGAGCGCGGGGAGGAGGCGGTCGCGCGGACGCCGGAGCAGCTGGACGTCCTGCGCGAGGCCGGAGTGGTCGACGCAGGCGGAGCGGGCCTCGTCGAGCTCGTGCGCGGGCTCGCCGCCGCCGCGGCGGGCGAGGCCGTCACGGCCCCGCGGCACGCGGAGCCGATCGCCGTCGAGGCCGTGCACCAGGAGCTGTCGCGCTACCGCTACTGCACGACGTTCGTGGTCGAGGGCGAGAGGCTCGACGCGGAGGGACTGGAGGCCGAGCTCGAGCGGCTCGGCGACTCGCTGCTCGTCGTCGGGGACGCGAGCGCGCTCAAGGCCCACGTCCACACCGACGACCCGGGCGCCGCGCTGTCCGTCGGGACGCGCGCCGGCGTGATCGACGGCGTGGAGATCGCCGACATGCACCGCCAGACCGAGGAGCGCGAGGAGCGCCTGCTCGCGGCCGTGCCCGGCGGCGCCTCGCTCACCGGGGTGGTCGCCGTGGTCGCGGGCGACGGCAACCGGCGCCTGTTCGAGGGCCTCGGCGCGGAGCGGGTCGTCGAGGGCGGGCAGACGATGAACCCGTCGACCGCGGACCTGCTCGACGCCGTGGACTCGGTCGCGGCGGACGAGGTCGTGCTGCTGCCGAACAACTCGAACGTGGTGATGGCCGCGGAGCAGGCGGCACGCGTGGCGGGCCGGCCGGTGCACGTGGTGCCGACGGAGTCGATTCCCGCCGGCCTCGCCGCGCTCGTGGCCTTCAACGGCGAGCGCTCGGCCGAGGAGAACGCGGCCGCGATGCAGGAGGCGCTGGCGACCGTCGCGACCGGCGAGGTCACGGTCGCCTCGCGCGACGCCTCGAGCGACGGGGTGGCCGTCCGCGAAGGCGAGTACCTCGGCCTGCTGGACGGGACCGCGGTCGCCGCCGGCCCCTCGTTCGACGGGGTCGCGCGCGAGGTGCTAGGCCACCTGCTCGGCGAGCCCCGCGACGTGCTCACGCTCCTCCACGGGGAGGGCGCGCCGCCGCTCAACGGCCTCCTCGACGAGCTCGCGGCCGAGCACCCGGAGCTCGAGCTCGACGTGCACGAGGGCGGGCAGCCGCACTACCCACTCCTCCTGTCGGCCGAGTAACCTCGGCCCGTGAGCGAGCCGATCCGCGTCCTCCTCGTCGAGGACAACCAGGTCTTCCGCGAGGCGCTGGAGCTGATCCTCGGCCTCCGCACCGACATGAAGGTCGTCGCGTCGGTGCCCGACGGCAGCCACGCCGCGGCGGTGGCGGCCGACGTGCGGCCGGACGTCGTCGTCATGGACTACCGGCTCCCGGGCCTCGACGGCGTGCAGGCGACCCGCGCAGTCCGCGACGCCTGTCCGACCGCGGCCGTGATCTGCCTCACCGCGTCGGCGACGTTGCGCGAGCGCGACGCGCTGGCGGACGCCGGCGTCGTCGCCTTCCTGCGCAAGGACGACGGCCTCGACGCGGTCGTCGCCGCCATCCACGGCGCGGCGCGGGCGCCGGCGTGAGGCTGACCGCCGAGAACACCGCGATCGTCGTCGACTCGACGGCCGACTTCCCGGAGGCGCCGCAGCGCTTCGCGAACTGGCGGGTCGTGCCGCTGTACGTGCGCTTCGGCGACGAGAGCTTCCGCGACTACGTGGAGCTCGACCCCGACGCGTTCTACGCGCGCCTGCGCGCGGCCCCCGAGACGCCGACCACGTCGCAGCCGACGCCCGGCGACTTCCTGGCCGTCTACGAGGAGCTCGCGGGGTACGAGCGCATCCTCTCGCTGCACATCGCGGCGAAGCTCTCCGGCACGATCGAGAGCGCGCGCACGGCCGCGGGCGAGCTCGGCGGCGAGCGGGTCCGCGCGCTCGACTCCGAGAGCGCCTCCGCGGCGATCGCGATGCTCGGGCTCGCGATCCAGCGGCGCCTCGAGGCGGGGACGACCGACGAGGAGGTCGACGCGCTCGTCGAGCGCTACCGCCGCGACGCGGGCCTGCTCTTCACGGTCGAGACGCTCGAGTACCTGGCGCGCGGCGGGCGGATCGGCCGGGCGCGCGCCTGGGCCGGCGAGCTGCTCAACATCAAGCCGATCCTCTCGATCCGCGAGGGCGAGGTGCTGCCGGTCAAGCGCGTGCGCGGGAATCGGAAGGCGTTCCTGGAGTTCGCGAAGTCGTTCGAGGCGGAGAGCCGCGACGCGCCGACCCTGCGGGTGGGCATCGCGCACGCCGACGCGCCCGAGCGGGCCGAAGCGCTGCGGAAGATGGTGCGGGAGAAGCGGCCGGCGGCGGAGATCGAGATCGTGACCGCGCTCGGGCCGGTCGTCGGCGCGCATGCGGGGCCCGGCACGGTCGGCTTCTTCTGGTTCGACGACGCCTAGGCGGCCAGAGGCATCGCCGCCAGCTCGTTGCGCAGGGCGCCGACCTCGTTGGGACGGTTCACGGCCAGCGCGGCGACGGTGACGCCGCCCCCGTCCCGGTAGCGGGCCACGAAGGAATCCGGAGCGCCCTCGAGATCGACGGTCGCCCAGGACTCCGCATGTCCGACGTACTGGAGCCGCAGGCCGAACTGGTCCGACCAGAAGTACGGCAGCGCCGAGTGCGGCCGCTCCTCGCCGAGGATCGCGTGGGCGACCGCCGCGCCCTGGCCGGCCGCGCTCGTCCAGTGCTCGACGCGCAGGCGCCGGCCGAGGACCGGGTGCCACGCCTCGGCGACGTCGCCGGCCGCGTAGACCCCCGGGAGGGCCGTGCGGCCGCAGGCGTCGGTCGGGATGCCGTTCGCGCCCTCGACGCCGACCGTCTCCGGCGCGACGCCGACGGCGACCACGACGAGGTCCGCCCCGAGCTCGCCCGGCTCGACCGGCGCGCCGAGCCGCAGGTCGATGCCGGCCTCGGCGTAGCGGTCGGCGAGCAGCGATCCGACCTCGGGCCCGAGCACCCGCTCGAGCGGAGCCCTGGCCACGTCGACCAGCGCCACCTCGGCTCCCAGCGAGAGCGCGGTCGAGGCGACCTCCGTTCCGACGAAGCCGGCGCCGATCACTGCCACGCGGGCTCCCGCGCGCAGCTGCTCGCGGAGGGCGGCCGCGTCGGCGAGCGTCCGCAGGACGTGGCCGTCCCAGCCGGGGAGTCGCCGCGGCGCGGCGCCCGTCGCGAGCACCAGCGCGTCCCACGCGAGCTCCTCGCCGCTGTCGGTGAGCGCCGTGCGCCGGGCCGCGTCGACGGAGAGCACACGCCGGCCGAGCAGCAGCTCGATGCCGTTGTCCTCCCAGAACCCGCGGGGCCGCAGCTCGAGCGACTCCGCGCCGCGCGTGCCCGCGAGGTGCTCCTTCGAGAGGGCGGGCCGCTCGTAGGGCGGGACCGGCTCCGCGCCGAGGAGCGTCACCTTGTGCTCGAAGCCGTTGGCCCGCAGCGTCTCGGCGCAGCGGGCTCCGGCGAGCCCGGCGCCGACGATCAGGACGCGCCGGGTCATGCCGCCTCCTCGACGGCCTCGACGAGGATGGCGCCCATCGGGCAGGTGCCCGCCGCCTCGACGGCGTTCGGGTCGTCCGTCTCGTGCACGAGCGCGTGGGCGATGCCGTCGGCGCCGAGCTCGTAGGCATCCGGCGCCAGCTCGACGCAGGAGCCGAAGCCGCTGCAGAGGTTGCGGTCGATGGTGATGCGGTACGTGGTCATGTCGATGTGCCTCCTGTAGGAGCGGGGACTGGACGTGGTGAAGAGGTGAGCGCGCGCCAGGCGGTCGCGGCGGAGACGGCGCCGATCGCGCCGAGGTAGAGCCAGATCGCCCAAGGCCGTGAGGTGTCGGTCCCGGCGGCCAGCCCGTGCACGGTCGCGAGAGCGAAGAGGCCG
>DASSQK010000087.1:0-6044 GCA_035702555.1 Gaiellaceae bacterium
TCGAGCAGGTCGCCCGTGTAGTGGCGCTCGATCAGGTGGACGACGACCTCGGCGTCGGTCTCGGTGCCGAAGGTGTGGCCGTCGGCCTCGAGCGACGCCTTCAGCTCGCGGTAGTTCTCCACGATCCCGTTGAGGACGATCGCGAGCTTGCCGTCGTCGCAGGCGGTCAGCGGATGCGCGTTCTGCAGGGTGACCGCGCCGTGGGTGGCCCAACGCGTGTGGCCGAGGCCGGTCGTCGCGGACGAGCCGTTCGAGCCCGCCTCCTGCTTGAGCACCTGGAGGTTCCCGACGGCCCGGACGTAGTCGAGCGCGTCGTCCTCGCGCAGGGCGATCCCCGCCGAGTCGTAGCCGCGGTACTCCAGCCTCTCGAGGCCCTGGAGCAGGAGGTCCTTACAGGCCCTCTGCCCGACGTATCCGATGATCCCGCACACGCCGAAACCCCCTCTTAGAACGCAAAAGGCCCGGCTGCTCCTCCAGACCCAGCGTCGGGCCTGGTCAGCCGAGCTCTCGTCGTACGAGAGCGGAGATGGTACCACAGGCTTCTTCGGCTTCCGACCTGGTTTCCGCCTCTGCGAGCACACGGATGACCGGCTCGGTGCCGGAAGGCCGCACCAGGACACGCCCCTTGCCGTCGAAGCGGTCGTTCAGGCGCTCGACCTCGTCCAGGAGCGCCTGCGAGAGCTCCCTGCGGCCGACCCTGATGTTCTCCTTGACCTGAGGCATGCGCCGCAGCGCGGCCGCCGCCCGCTCCAGGGTCTGTCCCTCGAGCGCCGCGCACAGCATCAGGGCCGCCGCGAGGCCGTCTCCCGTCACGTGGTCGCGCAGGTAGATGATGTGGCCGGACTGCTCGCCGCCGAGGAGGCCGCCCTCGCGCCGCAGGGCCTCGAGCACGTAGCGGTCGCCGACGTCGGTGGTGACGACGCGGATCCCGTGCTCCTCGGCGAGGCGGTGCAGGCCGAGGTTCGCCATCACCGTCAGGGCGACGAGCTCGACGTCGAGGTCGAGCATCAGGATCGCGAGGATCCCGTCGCCGTCGACGACCTCGCCGCGCGCGTCCACCGCGAGCATCCGGTCGCCGTCGCCGTCGAACGCGACGCCGAGGTCGGCGCCGGCGCGCTTGACCGCCGCCTGCAGCGCGCGCAGGTCGGTGGCGCCGCAGCCCACGTTGATGTTCGTCCCGTCGGGGTCGGAGCCGATCGTCGTCACCTGCGCGCCGAGCTCCTCGAACGCGGCGGGGGCGATGCCCGAGTACGCGCCGTTCGCACAGTCGACGACCACCGTCAGGCCCGAGAGGTCGCTGCCGAACCGCTCGACGATGTGCTCGAGGTAGCTGTCGGTCGCGACGTCGACGTGGTCGATCTCGCCCGCGGGCCCGTCGTAGCGACCGTCGAAGAGCGCCTCGATCTCCTCCTCGCCCGCGTCGGTCAGCTTCTGCCCCTCGCCGTCGAAGAGCTTGACGCCGTTGTACTCCGGCGGGTTGTGCGAGGCCGAGACCACGGCGCCGAGGTCGAGCGAGAGCAGCGCGACCGCCGGGGTCGGGAGCACGCCCGCGACGACGGCGTTCCCGCCCGCCGCGACGACGCCGCGCGCGAAGGCCTCCTCGAGCTCGGGCCCCGAAGCGCGCGTGTCGCGGCCCACGAAGACGCGGCCGCCCTTCGACCAGAGCGTCGCCGCCCGCCCGAGCCGCTCCACGAGCTCGGCCGTCAGGTCTTCCCCGACGACCCCCCGAACACCGTCTGTTCCGAAATACCGCCTGGGCACGGCGGCGCAGACTACCGTCGCGCCGCCGTGCCCTGAAGCGTTCAGCCGGTCGGCCCGAAGTAGTGGTCGGCGACGTAGCCGCCTACCCTGCGACCGAGCCTCGAGCCCTGGCGGTCCGAGTTGAAGAAGTGGAAGCCGACGAGCACGCGCGCGGCGTCCACGTCGTCGACCACGTCGTGCAGCCGCTCGTACTGCCGCGTCGCGTGGGTGATCCTGCTGTCGAGCGAGAACGGCACCCGGTCGGTGCCGAAGAACGACTGCAGGGCCCGCACGACCGCGCTGCTGTGGCAGGCGTGCGCCGACGGGTACTCCGGGAAGTTCGGCGTCGCGCCGAGCGGCAGCCAGCCCGGGTCGGCGAGCGTGGCCGGGTTGCCGTCGGTGTCGGCCAGCGGGATCGCCTGGAACGGCCGCCAGAACCAGTAGTGGTACTTGGCCTCGAAGCAGCCGATCATCGCGTCGCCGCCGGCGACGTGCGCCAGCGCCAGCATCCGCGCGGTCTGCAGCAGGCCGAGGCCGCGGTCGGACGCGAGCCGGAGCAACCCGTCGTTCCACTGGCGGATGTCGTGGTCGGTCCAGAAGCGCGCCTGCGCCGTCTCCTCCGGCGTCCTGCTCGCGCTCGTGTCGCGGCCGAGCTCCTCGACCTGCGCGAAGTCGGCTGCGTACGCGCGACTCGTGAGCCGGAACGGCGGCCGTGGCCGGAACTGCGACGCCCACCGCAGGGCGAGCGGCCGCATGCCCGGGAGGCACAGGCCCAGCACGGGCCCGGTGGGGTTCGGCGCCCACACGCCCGGCCCCGGCGCCGGTTGCCCGAGGTCCTGCAGCGTCGTGCTGCACCCGCGGCCGTCGCCGACCCGGCGGACGAGCACCGCCTGGGCCGCCTGCGCCCCGACGGAGATCCCGTTCACCTTCGCCGCGTCGTCGGGAACGGACGCGAGGTAGGCGGCGTAGTCGCCGTCGAGGACCGCGAGCTGGGCGGCGGTGAGCCCGAGCTGGGGCTGCAGGCCGATCAGCGTCCCGTAGGCGGCCGTTGCGACCGCGGCCTCCCGGGAGGTGTTCGCCGGCGCGCGCGGCGTCGGCGCGTAGGGCCGGTAGCCGCCCTCGATCGCCACCGCCGCGTCGTAGATCGCGGCGTGGACGATGCCCATGTAGACGGCCGCCTCGCCCGGGAACTTGTTGCCGAAGTTCTCGGGGCCGAAGACGCCGCCGGGGCCGGCCGGCACGATCGCGCACCGCGCCTCGGTGCTCCAGAAGGCCACCGGTGTCGGCGCGGCCGCAAAGCCGGCCGTCGGCAAGCACTGGGTCGACGGCACTCCCGCGCCCGGTGACGAGCCCACGAAGGCGAGCGCACCGAGCAGAACCGTCAACAGAGCCAGTTTCGATTTCACGATTCCTCCTTTCGCGATTCGATCGCCTCGACGACGCGGAGCGGCTCCAGCGCGGCCCGGTGAGCCACGAAGGCGGCATCACGGCCCGACGGAGCCGCGAACGTGAAGAAGCAGACCTCGTCCTCGGGGACGTGGATCGACCCTTCGAAGCAGACGCACGTCCCCTCCCGCGTCATCGCCTCGGCTGCCGAGCACGCACGCCGTTCCCGAGCCAGGCGCTCACCTGCGGCGCCGCGCGCGAGAAAGGTCTCGACGAGGTACACGGGCACGCAACCGACGCTACGGCGCGCCCCTCAGCTTGAAATCGTGAGACCCCCTGAACTTTGCTCGCCGGGCCGGTACGTCCGCGCGAGCTCGGCTCTCGAACGGACGCCGAGCTTCGCGTAGACGTGCGAGAGGTGCGTCTCGACCGTCCGCTCGCCGAGGAACAGCGCCGCCGCGACCTCGCGGTTCGTGTGCCCCTCGGCGACGAGGGCGGCGACCCTGCGCTCCGCCGGCGTCAGGCCCGGCTCCCGGACCCGTCCGCCGATCCCGCCCAGCTCGGACCGCGCCCTGGCCGCCCAGCCGGCGGCGCCGATCGCGTCGAACGCCTCGACCGCAGCCTCGATCGCCTCGCGCGCGGCGCGCTTCTGGCGCCCGCGGCGCCGCAGGGCTCCGAGCGCGAGCAGCGCGCGGGCGCGCCCGAACGGGTCGCCCACGGCCTCGTGCCGCGCGACCGCCTCCTCGAGCACGGCCTCCCCCTCGTCGACGTCGCCGCGGGCCGCGGCCACGAGGCCGCGGCATCGCGCGACCTGGGCGAGGGCCCAGTCGAGGCCGAGCCGCGTCGCGTCCGCCTCCCACGGCTCGAGCAGCGCGACGGCCCCGTCGACCTCGTCGACGGCCAGCAGCGCCTCGGCCTGGTCCTCGCGCCACCAGTAGGTGCCGGGCGCCCGGACGCCCGCGTCGTGCCGCAGCTCGTCCGCGGCCGAGAATCGCTGCACCGCCTCCGCCGGCCGGCCGGCCCAGGCGGCGACGAGCCCGAGCACCCCTTCCTGGCCGGCGACGATCTGCGGCTGCCCGGCCGCGAGGGCCCGGCTGCGCTCCGCGAGCGCCCGCGCCCGGTCGAGCTCCCCGCGATGGGCGGCGACGCGCGCCACGACCCAGATCGCAAGCGGGTTCTCGCGGTCTTCGGTGGCGTACAACCGCCCGAGTTCGCGCTGCCGGTCGGCGTGCTCGGCCGCCTTCGCGAGCCGGCCGGCGCCCAGCTCCACCAGGCTCAGGTACCAGAGGGCGGCGGAGGTCGCGACCTCGTCGCGCACGCTTAGCTCGCCGCAGAGGCTCTCGAGCAGCTCCCTGGCACGGTCGAACTGGAACGACCAGACGAGCGTGTGCGCGAGGCCGAGCGAGGCCTCGTCGCATTGCTCGCGCCGACCGGAAGCCGCCGCGGCCTCGAGCGCCTGCCGGGCCAGGTCGACCGCCTCCGGGGCCCCGGCGTTGAAGCGCAGGACGCTCAGGACGCTGAGCGCACCCGCGCGCAGGCCGTCGTCCCCGACCTGCTCCGCGAGCCCGAGCGCCGTTCTGGCATGCGCCTCCGCGGCCGACAGCCCCTCGGTCACCCGGACGCGCCCCGCCAGCCAGGTGTGGATCGACGCCTGCGCGGCGGGGTCGGCCACGACACCGGCGAGCGCCTCCTTCCGCAACGCGATCGCGCGCTCCTGGGATCCGGTGTCCTCGACGTCGCTGAGCGCGACGAGCACGTCGGCCCGCTGCCGCGGCGAGAGCGGCTCGGCCAGCAGACCCTCGGCGTCCGCCCGCGCACGGGCGGCGTCGCCCGCGAGCAGGCGCAGGCGGATCGCGGCCACCTCGCGGCGGTGTCGGTCCGCCGCCTCCCCGGGCGGCGTGAGGCGGACGGCGTGGGTGGCGAGCTCCGCAGCCGCAACATTCGCCGCCTGCCCAGCGGCGGCTGCGGCCGCATCCTCGACGGCGGCGGCGACCTCCGTGTCCGGGGCGCCCGTCGCGAGAGCGAGGTGGCGCGCCCGCCCAAGCGGGTCGGCGACGAGCCCCGCGAGGACCCCGTGCGCGCGCTCCCGCTCCCGCGGCATCAGGTCGCTATAGAGCCCCGACGCGAGCAGTGGGTGGGTGAACGTGACGACGCCGTGCCGCGCCTCGAGCACCCGGGCCGCGAACGCCGGCTCGAGCGCCTCCTCCGCGACGCCGGCGTCGCGGAGCAGCCCGGGCGGCATCCGGCCGCCGGCCGCGACCACGGCCAGCGCCGCCCGCGTCGCGTCCCCCAGGCCGGCGATGCGCTCGCGCGTGAGACCCTCGAGGCTCTCGGGAACCGGGAGCGGCTCCGTGGGATCGGCGGGCGGCTCGGCGACGAGCGCCCGCGCCAACTCCAGCGCGTAGAACGGGTTCCCGCCCGAGCTCTCGTGAAGCCGCACGAGCAGCGGCCGCGGAAACGCCGTGCCGAGCCGGGTGTGCAGCACCCGCTGGAGCGCGCCCACGCTGAGCGGGAGGACGCGGACGCGGTCGACGCGACCGGGCCCCAGCGCCTCCTGGACGGCCGGCTCGAAGGAGCCTTCGCCGGGGCGCCGCGTGAGCAGCAGCAGCAGGTCCGCCCCGCTCGCCCGGCGCAGGGCGAAGGCGAGCGCGCGGGCGGAAGCCGCGTCGAGCCACTGCACGTCGTCGATCGCGACGAGCACCGGCCGCTCGTCCGAGAGCAGCTCGAGCGCGCTGTGCACCGCGACTCCGAGAGCGCGCGCATCCACGCTCTCGCCTCCCCGGTCGGCGTGGAGCAGGGCGAGCTCGAGCGCGCGCCGCCGCGGCGCGGGCAGCTCGGGGAGCACCTCGTCGGCCGCGCCTTCGAAGAGATCGCCGAGCGCGACGTGCGGGAGCTCCCGCTCCGCCTCGGCCGGCCGG
>DASSQK010000088.1:0-2603 GCA_035702555.1 Gaiellaceae bacterium
CCCCCGGCCGCATGCCGTCTACGACAGCTTCAGCCGCGAGGTGGCCGACGTGCACCGCGAGCTCTTCGCCGAGCACGCCGACGAGTACACCGAGACCGTGCGTCTGAAGATCGAGCGCTGCCTCGCCCTGACGGATGCCGAGTACGAGCGGTCGGTCGTGGCCCGCGAGCGCTATCGCGAGCAGCTCGCCGAGGCCGCTGAGGGCGTCGACCTCGTGCTGACGCCGACGCTCGAGCTCGTCGCGCCGCCCGCGCCCGCGGACGAGCTCGCCCTCAGAGGCAGGCTGACGAGGCTCACGTTCCCGTTCAACGTCGTCGGCTGGCCCGCGGCCGCGCTGCCGTGCGGGCCCGCCGAGGACGGGCTGCCCGCGTCCGTGCAGCTCACCGCGCCCCAGGGTCGCGATGCCTTCGTGCTCGGCGCCGCCGGGGCGCTCGAGCGCGCGCTCTCCACCGGCTGACGTCCCCCGAACGAGGGACGCCCGCGGGGTCGGCCCTGCCGACAACTGCACGTGATGGCCTGCGCCCGTCTCGCTGCTGCTGTGGCCGCCGCGCTCGCGGTGGCGCTGCCGACCGCCGCCGCGCACGCCGCGGCGCCGAAAGATCTGCACGCGTTCACGCTGCGCGCGGACGAGGCCGTCACGCACACCTTCTCGCGCACGCCGTCCTTCGCCTGGGCACCGGTCGCGGGGGCGAAGTCGTACGACTTCGAGCTCTCGACGAGCCGCGGCTTCTCGGACAACGCGATGGTCTGGTCGGCGCGCGGCATGAAGACCCCGGCTACCGCGCTGCCGCTCACGCTCCCCTGGATCACCGGCAACCCGTACTCGCTCTTCGCCCACGTGCGCGCGATCACGCGGCGCGGGCCGACCGCGTGGAGCGCGCCGTTCGGCTTCAACATGCGCTGGCCTGCGGTGCCCAAGCCGGTCACCCCGAGCTACCCCGGGCTCCTGCGCTGGAGCAAGGTCCCGGGCGCGAGCGGCTACATGGTCTGGCTGCTGGACACCGGCCACTGGTTCACGACCAGGGCGAACATGGCAGACGAGCGCGAGTACTACGCCTTCCACCAGGACCCGAGCTGGACGGGCACCGTCCACTGGCGCGTCCGCCCGATGCGCTGGATCTACGGCTCGACCGAGAACGGCCTCCCCGTCGTCTCGTACGGGCCGTGGAGCCCCGTCTATACGAGCGTCAACCCGCCCTACGCGACCGGCCCGCTGACGGCGGTCGCGACGGTCTCCGACGTCGTCTCGGATGCGACCCACACACGCGAGCACGAGATCACGCCGGCCTTCGTCTACCGCGGCGACACCTCGATCTGGCGCAGCTCGAGCGAGCTCTACCGCGTGCTCGTCTTCACCGACGAGGACTGCCTCAACACCGTCTACCGCGGCGCGATCGTCGCGAGCCCGGCCTACGTCCCGCGCGAGATCGGCCCGCTCGCGATGCCGACCGACACGAGCGGCGTTCTCGCCGCGCGCACCTCCGTGCTCTCGTACGGGCAGGAGCCGGTGTCGAGAACGGCCGAGGGCCTGGACGTGACGACGAACGAGATGGATCTCGCCGCCGACGACGGCACGAACCACACCGGCCTCCCGCCCTCGCAGGTCGTGAAGGGCGCGAAGGTCGACCTGTGGGACAGCGACTGGGCCGGCGGACGCTACTTCTGGACGGTGATGCCGGTGAACGTGGTCGCCGCGCAGGCGGTCTCGACGACCCTCGCCGCCCCCGCCACCACGGGTGACACGACGATCACGGTCGCGAACGCGACGGGCATCTCCGTCGGGGACACGCTGACGGTCGGCTCGACACCGTCGGAGCCGGCGGTCGTCCGCTCGCTGAGCGGCAACGTCCTCACGCTCGCGGCCGGGCTGCGGAACTCGTACGGGCTCGGCGACACGGTGCTGAGGCCGACCGGGCCGGTCAGGTACGTCGACGCGGAGCTGACCCAGGACGCCTGCGCATCCGGGCGGCGCCTCACCTTCGGCAAGACCAGCGACCCGATCGTCACCGGCCAGTCGGGCACGCCGTTCGCCTCGGGCCTCTCGCCCGACGGGAAGCTCGTCGCGGCGCGCAAGCCGAGCCCGCGCTTCTACGGCCAGCCGCTCGTCTCGTGGTCGCCGATCACGAGCGCCGGCCAGTACGAGGTGCAGTGGAGCCGCAAGGCCTACCCCTGGCGCACGGCCGGCTCGCAGGTGACGTGGGCGACCTCGCTGTCGCTCCCGCTCACGCCCGGCACCTGGTACTACCGCGTCCGGGGGCTCGACTTCCTGATGATCGGCTCGAAGCCGCAGATGTCGTGGTCGGACCCGGTGCGGCTCGTGGTCACGAAGCCGCGCTTCAAGGTCGTCCACTAGAGACGGCCGCCGCGGGCAGCGTGTCGTCGCGCGTCTCGACCTGACCGACGATCGCGCTCGAGCGGATCCCGGGCGCCTGCCAGCCGACGCCCTCGCCGAGCCCGCCGCCGAGATCGGGCGTCCAGCCGAGCACGAGGAGCGCCCTCCCCTGCGCGTCGACGACCGTGACGAGGTACGGCCGGTTGTCGTGGCCGAGCGGCCCCACCACCGTCGCGAGATGCGCACCCGCCTCCTCCGCGAACCGCACCGG
>DASSQK010000089.1:0-13888 GCA_035702555.1 Gaiellaceae bacterium
GAGCGCAGGACGGCATCGCCGGCAAGGTGGCCGTGGCCGTCGTTCACGGTCTTGAAGTTGTCGAGATCGAGGAGCACGAAGGCGAGGGAGGCGCCGACGCGCTGGGCGCGACGCCATTCCAGCGCGAGCTCCTCGTCGAGCGTGCGCCGGTTCGCGAGGCCCGTGAGGCTGTCGACCGCGGCCTGCGAGGCGACGCGGCGGAAGTCGCCGAGCACGCGCAGGATCGGGCCGGCGAACAGGAACGCGACCAGGATCAGGAGCGCGAAGGAGCCAACGCCGGCGTAGCGCACGCGCCGCACGTACGGCTGCACCTGGGCGTCGATCGCGCTCTGTGGCCTGAGCGCGAGCAGCCGGAAGCTCTCGGAGTCGGGCACGAGCCCCGGCAGGCCGCGGAAGGCGGTGCCGCCGAGGGTGACCGTGTGACCGTTCGTCGTGAGGGCGCGCCCGCCCAGGACACGGCCGCGCCGCGTGAGCACGAGCCGGTCGCCCGGGGCGCGGGGTGCATCCAGGGTCAGCCTGCGCGCGAGCGCGGCGTTCAGCGGCACCGTCGAGACGATCCGCGCCACGCGGCTGCCGTTGACGGTCAGCCAGACCGAGCGGCCGATCGAGTGCGGGAACGCGTGTCCGGCGACCCGCTTCGACCGGAGGTAGAACGCGACCCCCGGCTGGTCGGTCGCGAAGCGCCTGAGCGCCGCGCGGTCGTGCCGGATCACCGCGCGCTGCACGGCCGGCGACCGCGCGAGGTCGTCGCCGCGAGCCGCCGCGTCGTCGCCGAGGCGGCTGAGCTCGCGCAGGCCGTTCTGGAGCTCCGCGCGTAGCGCGGCGTCGGCGTGGGTCTGCTCGTTCCGGACGGCGTTCGCCTGGAGGATCCGGACGGTGGAGACGATCGGAATCGCGCCGACGATGAGAACGCCGATCAGCAGCTGGATCGCCGACCGCTTGCTCACCGGTGGGCGGCCGTGCCGCCGCCGCCGCGCGGGTGCTTGCGTGTCGGCCCCCGAGGTGGTGGCCGCAGAGCTCATGGAGTTCGGTATCGGCCTCGGCTCGCGCGTGCTTGAGCCGAACGGCACATCAGAAGTCGGAGTCCGGGTGGCCCGACTCGGTCGCGCTGCCGTGCGGCGTCGTCCAGACGAGCGCCTTCGCCGAGGGGTCGCGGCCGATCGGCCCGGAAGGCGTCCCCAGGACGATCGTGATGGTGGTCCCGGCCAGGGTCATCTGCGAGCCCGTGAAGTCGGCGCTGCCGCTCGTGTAGTCGCGATTGGCCTGGATCGACCCGAGCTCGGCCAGCGTCGCTCCGGTGGACGCGTCGAGCACCGTGATCACGTCGTCGCCGATGCCCTCGAAGTGGACGGTCACGGGGGTCGCGGATCCGCTCCAGGCGGCCAGGATCGCGGCAGGGTCCGGTACGCCGGCGAACGTCACTAGCAGCTCGTCGCCGGCCTCGGGGCGGCCTGCCTGGCCGTGGTCGACGGTCTGCACGTCGGCCGGAGCCGGAGCGCCCGTCGGGGGCGGTGGCGGAGGTACCGGAGGCGGAGGGGGCGGGGGAGGTGGCGGTGGCGGCGGCGGCGGAGGCGGAGGTGAAGGTGGAGGAGGTGGAGGTGGAGGCGGCGGCGGAGGAGGGGTCGGGGCAGGAGGAGGCGGCGGCGTGGGGGCCGGGGCAGGGGCAGGAGCGGGCGCCGGGGGCGGCGAGGGCGGGGGAGCCGGGGAGTGCGTCGTGCTGAGGGGTGATGGTGAGGTCGGCTCGTTCAGCGTGCGCGACCGCTCGACGAGCCGCCGTCGGTGGACGCGTGGCGCGGCCGGCGTGTGCACGAGCTCGCGCGGAGCCGCGTGGACGGGCTGTGCCCGCAGGCGCTCGAGCCGCAACTCACGCACGATCGTCGGGTCGACAACCGCGGCCGCCACGAGCCCGGACGACGAACCGCTGCGACCATCACCCGTTGCCGCCGAGGCCCGGGCGTCGAAGAAGACGTCGCGCATCGCGCCCTCACCGCCGGCGGTGCCGGAGGCGGCGGCGTAGATCGGCAACCCGATCGTCAGCCACAGGCCGAGCACGAGCGGGAGCGCGATCGCGAGCGGCGCGAACCGCGCGCGCGGGCGCAGGACGGCGCGAGGCGCCGGCAGCCGTCGCTGCTGGTGGATGGTTCGCCGCAGGTGAAGCTCCTTGCCGCAGGGCCGTACTCACCCAGTAAACGCGCGCGCGGCCGGCGCGGAGTCCCCCGGAACGGGGATCCGCGCCTCACCTGCGCAGGGGATCGCGATACGCTCGCGCCGTGGCTGCCGAGACCGATTCGACCCGCGCGAAGCTCGAGCGTCTACAGGAGCTGCGAGAGCAGGCGCGGCACGCGGGCAGCGAGCGTGCGGTCGAGCGCCATCGCTCGGAGGGCAAGCTGCTGGCGCGCGAACGCGCGGTGAAGCTGCTGGATCCCGGATCGTTCGTCGAGCTCGACCGCTACGTGCGGCACCGCGAGGCCGAGTTCGGCATGCGCGAGCGCCGGCCGTACGGCGACGCGGTCGTGACTGGCTACGGGACGATCTTCGGGCGGCGCGTCTTCGTCTTCTCCCAGGACTTCACCGTGTTCGGCGGCAGCCTCTCCGAGGTCTTCGCCGAGAAGATCTGCAAGGTGATGGACCTCGCGGCGAAGTTCGGCTGCCCGGTGATCGGCATCAATGACTCCGGCGGGGCGCGCATCCAGGAAGGGGTCGTCTCGCTCGCGGGCTACGCGGAGATCTTCTGGCGCAACGTCCAGTGCTCGGGGGTCGTGCCGCAGATCAGCCTGATCATGGGCCCGTGTGCGGGCGGCGCCGTCTACTCGCCGGCGATCACCGACTTCGTGCTGATGGTCGAGGGCAGCTCGTACATGTTCATCACCGGCCCCGACGTGGTGAAGACGGTGACGGGCGAGGAGGTGAGCTTCGAGGAGCTCGGCGGCGCGGCGACGCATGCGGCCAAGTCCGGGGTCGCGCAATTCATCAGCCCGGACGAGGAGGCGTGTCTCGAGGACGCGCGCTACCTGCTCTCGTTCCTGCCGCAGAACAACGTCGACCCGCCGCCGTACGGCGCGCCGGCGGATCCGGCCGGCCGCGAGGACGAAGCGCTCGACACGCTGATCCCGGACGACCCGGCGAAGCCGTACGACATGAAGGACGTGATCCGCCGCGTGGTCGACGACGGCGAGTTCCTGGAGGTGCACGAGCGCTGGGCGGAGAACCTCGTCTGCGGGTTCGCCCGGCTGAACGGGCACCCGGTCGGCGTCGTCGGCAACCAGCCCCGGGCTCTCGCCGGCGTGCTGGACATCGACTCGTCGGTGAAGGGCGCGCGCTTCGTGCGCACGTGCGACGCCTTCAACATCCCGCTCGTCACGTTCGTCGACGTGCCGGGGTTCCTGCCGGGAACCGCCCAGGAGTGGGGCGGGATCATCCGCCACGGCGCAAAGCTGCTCTACGCCTACGCGGAGGCGACCGTGCCGAAGCTGGCCGTGATCACACGCAAGGCGTACGGCGGCGCGTACGACGTCATGAGCTCGAAGCACATCCGCGCCGACTTCAACTTCGCGTGGCCGACGGCGGAGGTCGCGGTGATGGGGCCCGAGGGCGCGGTGAACATCATCTTCCGCAAGGAGCTCGAAGGTGCCGACGACCCGGACGGGCGGCGCTCCGAGCTGATCGAGGACTACCGGGAGCGGTTCGCCAACCCGTTCGTCGCCGCCGAGCGCGGCTACGTCGACGAGGTGATCGAGCCGAGGCGGACCCGGCCGGTGCTCGCGGACGCGCTCGAGACCGCGCTGACGAAGCGCGAGCGCCGCCCTCCGCGCAAGCACGGGAACATCCCGCTCTAGTCGTCTCCGTCCCTAGGGACGGTTCGCCCGGCCTCCTCCCCGAGGCGAGCGTATCCCGGGTCGGCGCACGTGTCTGTGCCGAGGTCGTGCCGAGAGTGTGACTTCGGTCGCGGCGCTGCGGAGCCGCCCGAGCCCGCCGAGCCCTACGACGCGACCGCGGTGACGGCCTGCCTGGCCGGTGCGGCCACGGCCAGCTCGGCCGCGAACGCGTCGACCACGTCCGGGTCGAACTGGGTTCCCGCGCAGCGCTGCAGCTCCGCGATCGCCTGCTCGGAGGTGACGCGCCGTCGGTAGACGCGCTCGGAGGTCATGGCGTCGTACGCGTCGGCGACGAAGATGATCCGCGCGCCCAGCGGGATCTGCTCGCCCGGCAGGCGATCGGGGTAGCCCGTTCCGTCCCAGCGCTCGTGGTGGTGCAGCACCCAGTCGGCGACCGGGTCGACGCCGAGGCTCTCGAGCATCCGGAACCCGATCTGCGGGTGGCGCTCGAGCACCATCCTCTCGGGCTCGGTCAACGGGCCCGGCTTGCGCAGGATCTCCTCGGGGATGGCGAGCTTGCCGAGGTCGTGCAGGCTCGCGGCGAGGCGGGTGAGCTCGACCTCCTCGTCGGGGAGTCCGAGCCGGCGCGCGGTGCGTGCCGCCAGCTCGGCCACACGCTGCGAGTGGCTGCCGGTGTAGACGTCGCGCGCGTCGACGGCCCGCGCGAGGCTGGCCGCCGCGCGGAAGCGAGCGGCGCGGTCGGGCCCGCTCGCGAGGCGCTTCAGCTCGGCGAGCTCGATCACGTCCGGCCGGTAGCCGCGCACGCGGTTCTTGCCGTACTCCTTGGCCCAGTAGAGGGCGCTGTCCGCGAGCCGGATCAGCTCGTCGCGCTCCTCCGCGTGCGCCGGCGAGGTGGCGACTCCCGAGCTGACCGTCACGGAGCCGATCTGGTCGAGCTCCACGGCCGAGATCCGCTCGACGACCGAGGCCGCAGCCGTCATGGCCGCCTGCTCGTCGTACCCGGGGAGGAGCAGCGCGAACTCGTCGCCCCCGAGCCGGAACGCCTCGCCCGTCTGGCGAAGCCTCGACGCGACCCGCTCGAGGACGCGGTCGCCGGCGGGATGCCCGAAGCGGTCGTTGATCCGCTTGAAGTCGTCCAGGTCGATGAGGCAGAGACTGAGCGGGAGACGGCGCTCCTGCGCGTCCCGCAGCTCTCGCTCGAGCCGTTCGTGGAAGTGGCGGTGGTTGCCGAGCCCGGTCAGCGGGTCGGTCAGCGCGAGCCGCATCGCACGCAGCGCGCGGACGATGGCGCGCTGGTAGAGCTGGATCGCGAGCAGCGGCCCGACAAGCGCGACCGAGAGGAACGGCGAGCGCTGCCAAAGCACCACGAGCATCAGCGCGGCCGAGGCCATCAGCGAGAACGGCACGATCGTCCAGCGCACGTTCGAGCGGGCGAGCCCGAAGAGCGATCGGTGCGAGCTCACCGCGACGACCGCCGTGATCAGGATCAGGTTCACGCCGTACTGCGCCGAGGCGGCGGCGCCGACCCGCGCGAGCACGCCGCTCGCGCCGTCGCCGTGCAGCGGCGATGCGACCGCGCCGGCGGCGGTCGCGGCGAGCGCGAGAACCGAGACGTTGTACGCGATGCGCATCGGCGGGCGGTGCTCGGCGACCTGCGTGACGAGCGGCGCGAGGAAGACGACCAGCAGGCCCGCGGCCCAGCCGAAGAGCACGATGGAGGCGACGCCGAAGACGAACGAGAGCGAGACACCGCCGGTGTCCACGCCTTCGACCGGGACCGGGAAGCGGTCGGCGAGGGTCGAGGCGCTGAGCAGCGCGGCGAGGCCGAGCAGGGTCGTCGTCTTGTGCGGCGTGACCGCGAACGAGACGGCGGCGGCGCAGGCGACCCCGAGGCCGGCTGCGCACACGGGCACGAGGACTGCGAGGAGCCGCGGTGGCGGCAGGACGCGGCGCGTCATGTCGCGGCTACCAGTACAGGTTGTAGTCGACCTCGATGCCGAGGCCGCCGAGTGCGACGAGCACGAGCACCAGAACGACGGCAATGGCGACGAGTCGCGGCTTCCAGTGCAGCAACGTGAACCTCCCCCACGTGCTTTACAGAACGATGTCGATTCTTCAGGTTGTCGACCCGGGCGACATCACCCGGAAGGGGGAACCGCGGCTCGCCTATTTGAGGGCGAGGAGGCCGGCCTCGGCAAGCGGGCGGCGGGCCCACGCGAACTGCTGCCGGTACCAGCCCGTGAGCGGCGTCACTGCGACCCCCTGGCCGGACGAGTGGATCATCCAACCGCCGCCGAGGTAGATCCCCGCGTGGCCGACCGAGGCGGGCGTCGAGCGCGGGCCGGCCGGCCCGAAGAAGAGGAGGTCGCCCGGCTGCAGCTTCGCGAAGCCGACGCGCTTCGAGCGCGGCACCTCGCCGCTCATCTGGTACGTCGTTCGCCCCTTGATGGTGGCCGAAAGGGCTGCGCCGCCTGGGTACGACTGGAGCTTGTAAACGCGCCAGACGAACCCGGAGCAGTCGAAGCCGCCGGGCGCCTCGACGCCGAAGGGCGCCTCGGCTTTCTCGCTCGTGCCGCCCCAGACGTACGGAAATCCGATGAAGCGGACGGCGGTGTCGAGCACCCGCTTCTGCCAGCCGCGGACCTGCGGTGGCTCGAAGGTGCCTGCTGCGTCCTCGGCGTACTGCGTCTCCCATCCGCCGAAGCGGAGGATTCGCGCGACCGAGTAGGCGGTCTCGGCGCGCGTGACGGGGTCGCTCGGAAGGAGCTCGAGGTCGTCCCGCGCCGCCGGGTGGTTCGTGCGGAGGCCGAGCAGCCGCGCGACGGTCTCGGTGCCGAAGCGCGACGGAACGGCGAGGCCGGCCGCCCGCGCGTTGGCGCCGAAGGTCGCGGCGGTCGTCGAGAGGCCGAGCGCGCGGACCAGCCGCGCGTCGAGTTGCATCACGGTTACCGGCGCCGTCTTGTCGGCCACGGCCTGGGCCGGCTGCTTCGTCAGGCCCGCCACGAGGGTCGCGAGCTCTCCGGCGGTCAGCACGTCGTCGGGGCGGAAGGCGGCGACGCTCTTCGCCATCAGTCCGCGCTTCACGACGACGCGGATCTCGGCCTGCGCCCAGGACGGCTTCGCGCCGGCGCCGGTCTTCCCGCCTCCGCCGCCTCCACCGTCGCCGACGAGGGCGGCCGTGGCGGACGGCGCAAGGAGCAGGGCGCAGCAGAAGAGTGCGGTGAGGAAGCGGCTCATCCGCCGGTCCTATCGTCGGCGGCGCGGATCGGCTTTAGGCTGCTGCGTCGTGGACGTGCGCATCACGCCCGAGCCGGACGACCGCGACGCGGTCCTGGCCGCGGTCGAGGCCCTGCTCTCGCGCGACCCCCTGCCGACCGCGTATCGCAGCGCCTGGCGCGAGCTCGGCGTCCGCGAGAACCTCGGCGACGACGAGCTTCAGGGCGAGGCGGGGCGGCCGCGCAGCACGCCCGGCGCGACGCGCGCGTAGTCGAGCCCGGACAGCCACGTCAGCACCACGGCGACGAGGAGCGCCCACCACGCGACGGTGTCGTCCCACGCGCCCGCGGCCGCAAACCCTCCGACCGCCGCGGCCGTCGCCTGCGACCACGTCTTCAACTTCCCGAGGTCGCGGGCCTCCATCACGACCCCGCGCTCGATCGCCGCGAGCCGGAGGCCCGAGACGAGGAACTCGCGCGCGACGATCGCCGCGACCATCCAGCCGGGCGCGACGCCCGCCTCGACGAGCATGATCAGCGTCGCCAGGACGAGCACCTTGTCCGCGACGGGGTCGAGCAGCGACCCGAGCGGCGAGGTGTGACCGCGCCAGCGCGCCACGCGGCCGTCGAACCAGTCGGTCGTCATGGCCGCGATGAAGACCGCGGTCGCCCAGTAGTCGTGGTTGGGGAAGTCCCAGACGAAGAGCACGACGACGACGGGCACCGCCGCGATGCGAATGAGCGTCAACTGGTCTGCGAGGCTCATCGGCAGGGAGAATACGGGCCATGCCTCCCTTCTCGAAGGTGCTCGTGGCAAACCGGGGCGAGATCGCCGTGCGCATCTTCCGGACCCTCCGCGAGCTGGGGATCGCAACGGTCGCGGTCTACTCGGAGGTCGACCGCGACTCCCTGCACGTCCACATGGCCGACGAGGCCTACCTCGTCGGGCCGGGACCGGCGGCGGAGAGCTACCTCGCTCAGGAGCGGCTGCTCGACGTCGCGCAGCGCGCAGGCGCGGAGGCCGTGCACCCCGGGTACGGGTTCCTGGCCGAGAACGCGGGCTTCGCACGGGCCGTCGCGCGCGCAGGGCTCGTGTGGATCGGCCCGCCGGGATCGGCGATCGAGATCATGGGCTCGAAGACAGCTGCGCGCGAGCGCATGGCTGCCGCAGGCGTCCCCGTGGTGCCCGGGACGACGGCGCCCGTCGCCTCCGCGGACGAGGTGCTGCGCCTCGGCGACGAGCTCGGCTGGCCGCTCGCGATCAAGGCCGCGGCCGGCGGCGGCGGCAAGGGCCTCAAGGTGGTGCAGGGCCCAGAGGAGGCGGAGCGGGCGCTGGAGTCGGCCCGGCGTGAGGGCGAGGCGTACTTCTCCGACGCCTCGGTCTACGTCGAGCGCTACCTCGAGGACCCACGCCACGTCGAGGCCCAGATCCTCGCCGACGGCCAGGGCAACGTCATCCATCTGGGCGAGCGCGACTGCACGATCCAGCGCCGGCACCAGAAGCTCGTCGAGGAGACGCCGTCGCCCGCTGTCGACGACGAGCTTCGCGAGCGGATCGGCGAGATCGCCGTGGAGGCCGCTCGCGCCGTCGGCTACCGCAGCGCCGGCACGATCGAGGGGCTGCTTTCCCGCGAGGGCGAGTACTTCTTCCTCGAGATGAACACGCGGATCCAGGTCGAGCACACGGTCACGGAGCTGGCGACCGGGCTCGATCTCGTGCGGGAGCAGGTTCTGATCGCGGCGGGTGAGCCGCTCTCGCTGCGCCAGGAGGACGTCCGGCTGACCGGGCACGCGATCGAGTGCCGGATCAACGCCGAGGACCCGTCCTCGGGCTTCCTGCCGACGCCGGGGAGGATCACGAGCTACCGCGAGCCGGCGGGGCCGGGGGTACGCGTCGACTCCGGGGTGGTCGCCGGGTCGGAGGTGCCGGGACTCTACGACCCGCTCGTGGCGAAGCTGATCGTCCACGGGGTCGACCGCGAGCACGCGCGGCGGCGGATGCTGCGTGCGCTCGACGAGTTCGAGATCGGCGGCATCACGACCCTGCTGGGCTTCCACCGCGCGCTGCTCGAGCACCCGTGCTTCGTCGCGGGCGAGACGTGCCACGGCGTGGTCGAGTCGCAGGAGCTTGCCGAGCGTGCGGAGGAGTTGTCTCATCTGCAAACAAGCGTACCTGCGCAATCGGACGGCTTCCCGCAGCGCGCGCGCAAGCTGACGCTCGAGCTCGACGGCCGCCGCTTCGAGGTCGAGACGATGGAGCCGGAGCCGCCGTACGCGGAGCTCGCGCGCCGACGACGTGAGCGCGCCGCGTCCGGCGCCCACACCGGCGTGCGCGACGCGGTCGTGACGCCGATGCAGGGAACCGTGCTCGCGGTGGAGGTGGCCGAGGGCGACCACGTCGAGGCGGGCCAGGTGATCTGCATCGTCGAGGCGATGAAGATGGAGAACGAGATCGCGGCCCACCGTGCGGGCGTCGTGGCGGATCTCGCGGTCGCGCCCGGCGAAGCCGTGACGAGCGGGCAGGCGATCTGCGTGATCGACGATCCCCCTGGCGGCGAGCCTCCGTCCGGATAGCATCCGCCGCCGGTGGACCTCTACGAGTACCAGGGCAAGGAGCTCTTCAGGCGCTTCGGCATCCCCACGTCCGAGGGGCGCCTGGCGACGACCCCGGCCGAGGCGCGCGCAGCGGCCGAGGAGCTCGGCGGCCAGGTCGTCGTCAAGGCCCAGGTGCTGACGGGCGGCCGCGGGAAGGCGGGAGGCGTCAAGCTCGCCGACGGGCCCGCGGACGCGGAAGCGAAAGCGGAGGGGATCCTGGGGCTCGACATCCGCGGCCACGTCGTGCGCAAGCTCTGGATCGAGAGCGCGTCGGAGATCGCGAAGGAGTACTACCTCTCGGTGACGTTCGACCGGGGGGCAAAGCAGTCGCTCTTCATGCTCACCACGCAAGGGGGCGTCGAGATCGAGGAGGTCGCCGAGCAGAGCCCCGACGCGCTCGCCCGCCTCCACGTCGACCCGCTCGAGGGCTACCAGCCGTACCAGGCCAGGCGTCTGATCTACGGAGCGGGGATCGACGACCCGAACGAGCAGAAGCAGCTGCTCGACATCATCGGCAAGCTCTACCGCTGCTTCGTCGAGAGCGACGCGATGCTCTGCGAGATCAACCCGCTGATCGTGACGCCCGAGGGCGAGGTGCGGGCGCTCGACTCGAAGTTCACCGTCGACGACAACGCGCTCTACCGGCACCCGGACGTCGCCGAGATGCGCGACCTCGACGCGTACCCGCCGGAGGAGCGCGCGGCCCGCGAGAAGGGCGTGACGTACGTGAAGCTCGACGGCGACGTCGGGATCCTGGGCAACGGCGCCGGGCTCGTGATGTCGACGCTCGACGTGATCGCGCTCGCCGGCGGCCGGCCCGCGAACTTCTGCGACCTCGGCGGCGGCGGCGACGCCCAGGGCGTCGTCGACGCGCTCGAGGTGATCACGGCCGATCCGCAGGTGAAGTCGATCCTGTTCAACATCTTCGCCGGGATCACCCGCTGCGACGTGGTGGCGCAGGGGATCCTGCAGGCGCTCTCGCAGATCGAGATCTCGCATCCGATCGTCGTGCGCTTCGACGGCACCAACGCGGAGGAGGGGCGCGCGATCCTCGCCGAGGCGGCGCCGCCGAACCTGCACACCGAGTCGACGATGCTCGATGCAGCCCGCCGCGCCGTGGAGCTCGCCGCGTGACGGAGGTCTGGAGCGAGCGGGCCGACGCGTACCGCGAGAGCGAGGCGCACCGGAGCGGCCGTGACCTCGAGCTTTTCGCGGAGTGGGCTGGCGGACGGACGGTGCTGGACGTGGCGACCGGCGGCGGCCACGTCGCGAGACGGTTGCGCGAGGCCGGCTCCACCGTCGTCACCTGCGATCCCGCGCCCGGGATGAAGGCGGACGTGCTCTGCACCGCCGAGGATCTGCCTTTCGCGGACGACAGCTTCGACGTGGTCGCGTGCCGGGTGGCCGCGCACCATTTCGAGGACGTCGCCGCAGCGCTGCGGGAGATGGCGCGGGTCGGCGGCGACCTCGTGCTGGTCGCGGACAACCTGTTCGTCGACGAGGCCGGCGAGGAAGCCGACCGGCTGCGCGACCCGACTCACGTCCGCAACTACTCCGAGAGCGAATGGCGCGAGCTGTTCTTGCAGGCCGGTCTGGAGATCGAGCTGTTCGAGCGCGAGGAGAAGCGGGTCGAGCTCGATCCGTGGCTCGAGCGCGCCGGGTGCACGGGCGCCGAGGCGGCGCGTGTCCGCGAGCTGCTCGCGAGCCGGATCGCCGACGGCAAGCTCAGCCTCGACCGCGGCATCTTCAAGGGGAGGAAGGCCTAGTGGCGATCGTCGTCGACCGGGACACCCGGCTCGTCGTCCAAGGAGCGACCGGCCGCGAGGGGTCGTTCCACACGCTCCGCAACCGCGCGTACGGGACACAGGTCGTCGCGGGGGTCACGCCGGGCAAGGGCGGCACCGATCTCGAGGGGATCCCGATCTTCGACACGGTCGCCGGCGCGGTCGCCGAGACCGGTGCCAATACGACGATGGTCTTCGTCCCGGCGCGGTTCGCAGCGGACGCCATCTACGAGGCGGTGGACGCCGGCATCGGCACCGTGATCTGCATCGCCGAGGGCCTGGCGGCCCACGACATGCTGCGGGTCTACAACTACATTCGTCCCAGGGGCGTCATGATGCTCGGCCCCAACTGCCCCGGCGCCCTGTCCCCGGGGAAGGCCAACGTCGGGATCATCCCGGCCGAGATCTTCCGCGAGGGGCCGATCGGCGTCGTCTCGCGCTCCGGGACGCTGACCTACCAGATCGGCCACGAGCTGACCCAGCGCGGGCTCGGGAACTCGACGATCGTCGGCATCGGCGGCGACCCGGTGGTCGGCTCGTCGTTCATCGACATCCTCCAGCGCTTCCAGGCCGACGACGGGACCGAGGTGATCGTGATGGTCGGCGAGATCGGCGGCGACGAGGAGGAGAAGGCGGCGGCCTTCATCGAGGCCGAGGTGACGAAGCCTGTCGTCGCCTACATCGCCGGCTTCACGGCGCCGCCCGGCAAGACCATGGGCCACGCGGGCGCGATCATCTCGGGCTCCTCGGGCACGGCGCAGGCGAAGAAGGACGCACTCGAGGCCCGTGGCGTGCGCGTGGGCACGACGCCGACCGAGGTCGCGGAGCTCGCGGCCGAGATCGCCGGCGCTCCCGCGTAAGCATCGGTTAGCGATCCTCTCTGGTACCCTGCCGCCGTTTCCGCGGCCGGGTGGGCCGGCCGCGGCGGGGAAAACAAAGGGGGAAGCACCATGAGGTACGTACTCGCCGGAGCGTGCGCCGCCGCGCTGGTGACGGCGACGGTCGCGCTCGCCGGAGGCAACCAGGTGGCACGCCTCGGGTCCGCGCTCGGCGTTCACAACGGCGTCATTCACGCCTGCGTCGAGAAGAAGGGCGACATCAAGCTGAGCAACTGCCACAGGGGCTCCAGCAGCCTGTCCTGGAACATCCGCGGTCGCAGGGGTGCACGTGGGTTGCGTGGCGTCGAGGGACCGCAGGGACCGACCGGCCCCACGGGCTCCCAGGGGCTCAAGGGCGAGAAGGGCGACAAGGGAGACAAGGGAGACAAGGGAGACAAGGGCGATTCGGCGTTCGGAACCTTCGGCCCCTTCCACATCGCGGGTCGTGACGACACGGGGTGTGGCGGGACAGAGGTCTGGGCGCACGACACCGAGGACCGCTTCTACGTCGTGAACCCCTCCCAGAGCGGTGACGGCTATTACGTCACGCGGTACGACGTTCACGGGACCTTCACGACGATCCCGGGTGCGCATCACCCGGGTGACTGCGCGAACACGTTCGACTCCGCCGACCACGGCACGTTCAACGGTGTCTGGACGCGTCACATCACGTCCGATTTGGCCGGCTTCGACTTCAACCCGGATGCCGTGCCTGCCGACGAGTCGTGGGTCGGCTTCCTGACGAAGGTCTTCGGCATCAGCGAGGAGGCCGCGGACCCGAACTCCGCCAATCCGGCTCCCACGACGTCGTACGAGTTCGACTACTACAACGCGTGCGGCGACCACTGGCGTGACGCCTTCTACGGCGGCTCGTTCACCGGCGGCGGCTCGATCGGGAACTGCCCCCGCTAGCGGTGGAACTCTCGGGAAGGCCCGGGCCGCGACGACCCGGGCCTTCCGCGAGGAGCCGAAGCTGCCCCTAGACTGGCGGCGTGGCGACCATCTCGTTCGCGCGCGGGATTCCGGCACCCGAGTGCCTCCCCGTCACCGACCTGGCGGACTGCGCGAAGTCGGCGCTCGAGCGCGACGGGTCGGTCGCGCTCTCGTACGGGAGCACGCTCGGATACGCGCCGCTGCGGGAGTGGCTCGGCGAGCGCCACCGGGTCGAGCCGGCCCGGGTGCTCGTCACGAACGGGTCGTTGCAGGCTTTCCACTTCGTGCTCGACGCGCTCGGCGGCGGCGGGCGCCGCGTGCTCGTCGAGCGGCCGACGTACGACCGGCCGCGCAAGATCCTTGCCGCCGCCGGCGTCGAGCTGGGCGAGATCGCCCTGGACGAGGACGGCCTCGACGTCGACGGCGTGGAGCAGGCGCTCGACGGCGCGGGAGTCGCCTTCCTCTACACGATTCCGACCTTCCAGAACCCGACCGGCTCCACGCTGAGCGAGGGGCGCCGCCGGCGGCTCGCCGAGCTCGTGCGCTCCCGTCGGCTGCCCGTGCTCGAGGACGATCCGTACGGGCTCGTGCGCTTCGAGGGTGAGCCGCTGCCCTCGCTGTTCGAGCTCGAGGGCGGCATCGAGGTG
>DASSQK010000090.1:0-26073 GCA_035702555.1 Gaiellaceae bacterium
GCAGGTGATCCGCGTCTTCCGCGGGCGCCGGCTCCTGAAGACGATCTGGACGCCGCTCGCCGACGCGAACCCGTTCCGCACCGCCGAGACGACCTGGCACGTGCCGGCCGGCCTCCGCGGCCACCTGCGCTTCACGGTGCGCTCGTTCGATGCCGCGGGCAACCGGAGCGCCGTGGCCACGGCGGCGCTGATCGTGCGCTAGGCCGCGCTGTTCGTGGGAGACTCGGGCCCGTGCGCAAGGGCCTGACACCGGCCGAGCTCGGAGACCTGCTCGAGCTGCCGCGCGTCGCCGTCCTTGCGACCTACCGGCGCGACGGGACGGTTCTCCTCTCCCCGGTCTGGCACGAGTGGCTCGACGGCGGCTTCAACGTCGTCACCGGATCCCGGGACGTGAAGGCGCAGCACCTCCGCCGGGATCCGCGCGCGAGCATCGTCGTGTGCGACGACGGCCCTCCCTACCGCGGCCTCGAGCTTCGCGCGACTGCGCAGCTCAGCACGCCCGGCGATCGATCGCTCGTCCGCCGGATCGCCACGCGGTACCTCGGCCCCGAAGCCGGCGAGCAGTACGCCGAGGGCGGAGGCGACGACCTGCTCGTCCGCCTGGAGCCGGGCGAGCTGCGCGCGTGGGACTTCGCCGACGACTTCGCCTGAGCGGTCAGGCCGCCTCGAGCTGACGCTGTGCCCCTTGCTCTTGCTGCTGCTGCAGCTGTTGCCGCCGCTGCTGCTGGATCTGCTCCTGCTGCTGCAGCTGCTGCAGGGTCGCCGCCAGGCTCTCGACTCGGTCGAGCATCGACAGGCTGGGGAAGCGCGTCTCGTCGATCTTGTCGAGCAGCATCTCGCCGTACTCCCTGACCTGCTCGGACGTGCGAAGCGTGCCCTCGATCCGGTCCATCATCGTGATGCTCGGAAACCTGTCCCCGCTGACGATGTCAATCAGCCTGGAGATCAGGCGCTCCTGAAGCGGGTTTCCTCCGTCCACCCGTCTCTCCTCTGGTCGCTCGAGCGAAAGACGACTCGTTCCCGCTTCGGAAAGACGACTCGTTCCCGCTTCGCCGCAACCTGAACCAGCCGGGCGGCGATGGACGAGCGAGGGGGCCGCTTCCCGTCATGCGCCCGGAGCCCGTGGCTAGGTCGCGACGGCCTCCATCACGCGCTCGGGGATGTCGAAGTTCGCGTAGACCTCCTGGACGTCGTCGTTCTCCTCGAGCGCGTCCATCAGGCGAAGGGTCTTCCTGGCGGCGGCCTCGTCCTCGAGCTCGATCGTCGTCTTCGGCACCATCGTCAGCTCGGCGGAGTCGACCTCCATCCCGGCGGCCTCGATCGCCTCGCGCACCGCGCTCAGATCCTCCGGCGCGGAGGTGACGCGGAAGCTGGAGCCGTCCTGCTCGACGTCCTCCGCCCCGCCCTCCGCGGCCGCGAGCGTCAGCTCGTCCTCGTCGAAGCGGTCGCCGTCGACGAGGATGACGCCGCGCCGCTCGAAGAGCCACGCGACGGAGCCGCTGGTGCCGAGGTTCCCGTCGTGCTTCGTGAACGCCGCGCGCACGTCCGCCGCGGTGCGGTTGCGGTTGTCGGTCAGCGCCTCGACGATCACCGCGACGCCGTTTGGGCCGTAGCCCTCGTAGAGCACCTGCTCGAAGGCGTCGGCGTCTGCGTCCGCGCCCGAGCCGCGCGCGATCGCGCGGTCGATGTTGTCCTTCGGCATGGAGTAGGAGCGGGCCTTCTCGATCGCGTTGGCGAGGGCGAGGTTCGCAGCCGGGTCCGGCCCGCCCTCGCGCGCCGCGACGATCAGCGCCCGCGAGAGCTTCGAGAAGAGCTGGCCGCGCTTCTTGTCCGCCGCGCCCTTCTTGTGCTTGATCGAGCTCCACTTGCTATGCCCTGACATTCGAGTCCTCCCTCACGAGGTCGAGGAACCGCTCGTGCACACGCGTGTCGCCGGTCAGCTCCGGGTGGAACGACGCGACGAGGACGCGGCCGTCGCGCAGCAGCACCGGCTCGCCGTCGAGCTCGGCCAGCACCTCGACACTCGCGCCGGCCTCGGCCACGCGCGGGGCGCGGATGAAGACGCCGCGCAGCGGCCGCTCGTCGCCGTCGAGCTCGAGGTCGGCCTCGAAGCTCGCCACCTGCCGCCCGTAGGCGTTGCGCGCGACCTCGAGATCGGCCACGTCGAGGTGGTTGCGGTCGAGCAGGATCATCCCGGCGCAGGTGCCGAAGACCGGCCGCGCGAACTCGCGGATCGCATCCTCGAGCCCGTAGAGCCGCACGAGCCGCATGATCGCCGTCGACTCGCCGCCCGGGATGATCAGGCCGTCGAGGCCGTCGAGCTGCTCCGGCTTGCGCACCTCGACCGGCTCCGCGCCGATCCGGCGCAGCATCGCCGCGTGCTCGCGGAAGTTCCCCTGCACGGCCAGGACGCCGATCCTCATGCGGAAAAGTCTAGTGCCGGGCCCCGCTCCGGCCGGTCCGTGTGCAGTTGCAAAGGAACCTGGTCAGCCCCGGTTTCCGCCCCTACAATCGGCGCATCGTCGAGTGAGAGCTGAGGTGTCGAATCCGATCCGCTCGGCTCCGCTCCGCCGATCGAGGACCGTCGGGGGGCGGAGGCTGTGGCACTGCGAGGCGCGGGCGTCAGCGCCCGGCCCTTCGTCGCGCGGGCACGCCTCGCGCGGCCTCGGCGCCGCCGGCGCGCGGCGCGTCCTCGTCGCCGACGACGAGCGGGCGATCCGGCTCCTCTGCCGCGTGAACCTGTCCGCGTCGGGGATGGACGTGCTGGAGGCGGAAAACGGACAGAACGCGCTCGAGGTGGCGAAGCGGGAGCGGCCCGATCTCGTGCTTCTCGACGTGATGATGCCCGACGTCGACGGCTGGGCCGTCGCACGCGAGCTGGGCGAGGACGAGCGCACGCGCGAGATCCCGATCGTCTTCCTGACCGCGCGCGCAGATTCCGCCGACAAGCGGATGGGCCAGCAGCTCGGCGGGGTCGGCTACCTCGTCAAGCCGTTCGACCCGGTCGCGATCGGCGACTTCGTCGAGGGCGTCATCGAGCGGGTCGAGCGCGGGGAGCGGGAGCAGCTCACGCGCGGCATCACGGCTTCCGGCGACCGGTGAGCGCACCCGCGACCTACGACGCCGCCGACGGCGCGCGACGACTCCAGCGGGTCGCCGAGCTGCTGGCGGAGGCCGTCACGCCGCAGCAGGTGCTCGACGCGATCCTCAACGACGGCGTCCGCGCGGCCGAGGCCCACGCGGGCGCGATCGGGGTGTTGGGCGAGGACGGCAAGACGATCGAGCTCCTCGCGCAGCGCGGCTACGACCCGCAGGTGATGTCGGGCTGGGTGACGTTCCCGCTCGACGCGGAGCTGCCGATGTCGGAGGTCCTCCGCACCGGCGAGCCGGTCTTCATCGCGAGCATCGCGGAGCGCAACCGGCTCTACCCGACGCTCTCCCACCTGGGCCAGGAGGGGCACGCGCTCGCCGTGCTCCCGCTCGCGGTCGAGGGCGCGGTCTTCGGCGGGCTCTCGCTCTCCTTCGACCGCGACCTCGAGTTCGAGCCCGAGCGGCGCGCGCTCAAGATGGCGTTCGCGCGGCAGGCAGCGCAGGCGCTCGCGCGCTCCCGCCTCTACGCCGCCGAGCAGGCGCAGCGCAAACGGATGACGTTCCTCGCCGAGGCAAGCGAGCTGCTCGCGTCCTCGCTCGACTACAACCGGACGCTGGCCCGGCTCGCGCAGCTCTGCGTCCCGGGGCTCGCCGACTGGTGCGCGATCGACATGCTCGGGCCGGACGGCGAGATCGAGCGGCTCGCAGTCGCGCACGAGGATCCCGAGAAGGTGCGGTGGGCCTACGAGCTGCAGGAGCGCTACCCGCCGGACCCCGACGCGCCGCGAGGGGTGGCCAACGTGCTGCGCACCGGCGTCGCCGAGTTCCTTCCGACCATCCCGCAGGAGCTGCTCGACGAGGCGCTCGGGGACGACGAGGAGCTGCGGCAGATCGTCGAGGAGCTCGGGCTGACGTCGTCGATCGCCGTGCCGCTGAACGCGCGCGGGCACACGCTCGGAGCGCTCAGCCTCGTCACCGCCGACACCCACCCGCCCTTCACGCAGGCGGACTTCGAGCTCGCGCTCGAACTCGCCCGCCGCGCCGCGGTCGCCGTCGAGAACGCGCGGCTCTACCGCGAGGCGCAGCGCGGCGCCAACGCCGCCCAGGCGCTCGCGTACGTCGCCGACGGCGTCGTGCTGCTCGACCCGGAGGGCGTCGTCCGCTACTGGAACCCGGCGGCCGAGGCGATCGCCGGCGTCTCCGAGGAGGACGCGATCGGACGGCCCGTGGCCGAGGTCGTCCCCGCGTGGGCGACGCTGACCTCGCACGTGCCGCTGGTCGCCCCGGGGTCGCCGGCCCGCCCCGTGACCGTCCCGCTCGTCCACGCGGGCCAGGAGCGCTGGATCTCGGTCTCGGGGGTCGAGTTCGCCCGCGGCAGACGTGTCTACGCGCTGCAGGACGTCACCGAGGAGCACGCGCTCGAAAAGGCGCGCAGCGATTTCGTCGCGACCGCCTCGCACGAGCTCCGCACGCCGCTGGCCGCCGTCTACGGCGCCGTCCGCACCCTGCGCCGCGAGGACCTCGACCTGAGCGAGGACGAGCGCGGCCAGTTCCTCGAGATGATCGAGTCCGAGGCCACGAGGCTCGCGCGCATCGTCGACCAGATCCTGCTCGCGGGCCAGCTCGACGCGGACGCCGTCGAGCTCGAGGTGACGGAGTGCGACCCGGTCGAGATCGCGACGCGCGTGCTCGAGTCCGCGCGGACGCACGCGCCCGCGACCGTCGACCTGCGCCTCGACGCCGACGGGGCGCCGAGGATCTCGTGCGACGAGCACAAGCTCCGCCAGGTGCTCGTGAACCTCGTCGACAACGCCGTCAAGTACTCGCCCGGAGGCGGGCTGATCGAGCTGCGCGTGCACAACGGCGACGCCACCTGCGTGATCGAGGTCGTCGACGAGGGCCTCGGCATCCCGCCCGCCGAGCGCGAACGGATCTTCGAGAAGTTCTACCGCCTCGACCCGCAGCAGACCCACGGCGTCGGCGGCAGCGGGCTCGGGCTCTACATCTGCCGCGAGCTCGTCGAGCGGATGGAAGGGCAGCTCAGCGTCGAGTCCGAGCCGGGCAAGGGCTCGCGCTTCCGCGTCGAGCTGCCGGCTCGCTAGTCCGGGTGGTTCGGCGGAGCGGTGCAGCCCGAGGGCCTCGTCACTGTTTCGCCGGGCCGCCCTAACCAGGCTTCTCCCAGACGGAGACGTGCCGGCGACTCTCGCTCGTGAACGGCTCGCGCCGCCAGCCGCTCCAGCGCTCGCGCAGCCGCAGGCCCGCGAGCTCCGCCATCAGGTCGAGCTCCGACGGCCACACGTAGCGGAACGGCATCGACACGCGCTCGATCGAGCCGTCGACGAGCGAGAAGTGATGCGAGACGAGGCCCTGGCTCGCGACGTCGTACTCGTCGATTCCCCAGTGGCCCTCGCTCGCGTCGAAGACGTGCATCGTCTCGCCGGGCGGGAGCCGCTGCAGGTCCGGCACCCCGACCTCGATCACGAAGCATCCCCCGGGCTGCAGGTGCGAGGCGGCGTTGCGGAAGCACGCGACCTGCTCGGCCTGCGTGGTCAGGTTGTTGATCGTGTTGAAGACGAGGTAGACGAGCGCGAACACCGCGTCGACGCGCGCGCCGGCGAAGTCGCCGATCGTTACAGAGATCCGGTCGCCGCCGGGCTTCTCGCTCAGCCGCGCGACCATCGCGCGGGAGAGGTCGATGCCGTGCACCTCCACCCCGCGCTCCGCCAGGGGCAGCGCGATCCGGCCGGTGCCGATCCCGAGCTCGAGCGCACGCCCGCCCGCCGCGAGCTCGGCCAGCAGCGCGACGGCGGGCTCCACGGCCTCCGATGAGAACATCGGCGACGAGGAGTCGTCATACCTGGAGGCGACGCGCTCGTCGAAGTGCCCGTCCCCGGTCACGCCGCCACGATAAGTCACTCCGAAGAAGGAGCACCGGATGGAGACCGAAGACGCCCGCCTGAGGGGCAGCTGCGAATGCGGCGCGGTGCGGTACCGCGTCGCCGACGAGTTTCTCTACGCCGCGAACTGCCACTGCTCGCGCTGCCGCGCCGCCACAGGCTCGGCGTTCAAGGCGTTCGCCGGGATCGAGCGGCCGAAGCTGGAGCTCGCCGACGGCGCCGGCGCGCTCCTCGTCCACGGCGAAGAGCACGCGCACGACACGCGCTGCGCGAGCTGCGGCTCGCTGCTCTACTCGGTCGTGCGGGACGGCGAGTACGTCCACGTGGCGCTGGGCTCGCTGGTCGACGCGCCGTCGATCCGGCCGAGCGAGCACATCTACGTCGGCTCGAAGGCACCCTGGTACGAGATCACCGACGACCTCCCGCAGAACGACGAGTTGTAGAACTCAGGCTCGCTCGGCCCAGTCGACGCGCTCGAAGGGCCAGTCGCGCTCGACCCACTCGCGCACGGCGGCCTCGACGAGCGGGTCGAGGCCGGCCTCGTAGGCGTCGCGCCGCACCCACATCCGGATGCGCGCGTCGTGCGTCTCCGACGGGTTGACGTACGCGCAGCCGAGCACGCGCGACTCGTCGGGCGCGACGATCGTGTAGGCGAAGGAGCGCCGGATCTGGAACTCCTTCTGGTGCCAGCCGAGGTCGACGAGGTTCTCCGCGACGGTCTCGACGAACGGCGGCTGCGGTGCGCCCTGGTGGTCGACCCGGTTGCAGATCGCGTCGAAGTCCTTGACCACGTCGTCGACCGAGAGCATCCGCAGCCGGAAGCGCTCGTGCTCCAGCCCGGCCGGCACCTCGAAGTCGTCGGGGACCAGCTCGTACACGCCTCCAGCCTACGCGGCGCAAGTACCGTCTTCGCATCGGCTTCGCCCCGTCATACGCCGTGCTCGTCCTCGTCCAGGCGGCGCTGGTGCTCGCACCCGGCCGCCCGCGGCGGCTGCTGGCCTCGCGGAGCCTCGGGCTCGCCGTCCCCGCCGTCGCGCTCGTCGTGGGCGTGGCCGTCGCGCAGGTCGGCGGCGGCGCCGACTTCCTCACCGCGCTCGCGGCGGTCGCGACGCCGCTCCTCGCGGCGGGCGCAGGCTGGGCGCGCGGCTGGCGGCTGCCCTGGCTGCCCGCGTTGTGCGTGCCGCCGCTCTACGGGGTCGCGTGGCTGCGGCCCGACGCGTGGGCTGCCGACGCCGCAAGCGTCGCACTGATCGCGGGCGCGTGCCTGGCGATCACCGGCCTCGTCGCCTCGGTCGCGCCGCCCTCGTGGCTCACCGCCGGCCTCGTGCTGCTCGTCGTGCTGGACGTGATCCTCGTCTGGGGCGACCGCCAGGTGGAGCCGACGATGACGGCGCTGCAGGCCGCGGTTCCGCCGACGGTCGGCCGGCCGCTGCCCGATCTCCAGCAGGTCGACTTCGGCTCGGCGACGATGGGCTGGCTCGACTTCGCCGCCCCCGCCCTCCTCGGCCTGCTCGTCGCACGCCGCGCCGCAGCGGCCGTTGCGACCGGCGTCGCGGCCGGCCTGTGGGCCCTCCTGCTGTTCGCGACCTCCCCGATCGCGGCGACCCCGCCCGTCCTCGCGGGGCTTCTCGCCGGGCGAAAGCGAAGCGTCCCAGCTAGCGTTCGGAGCGATGGCGAGCGCGAGCCGGGAAGCCGCCTGCCACTGCGGACAACTTCGCCTTGAGGTGACGGGCGACCCGTTCGCCGTCTCGATCTGCCACTGCCTCGCGTGCCAGCGCCGGACCGGCAGCGCCTTCGGCATGCAGGCCGGCTTCAACGCCGCCCAGGTGCAGATCACCGGCCGCTTCAACGACTACTCCCGGATCTCGGACGAGGCCGACCGCAAGGAGCACGTCTTCCACTTCTGCCCGGACTGCGGCTCGCAGGTCTTCTACACGGAGCCGACGGAGCCGGACCTCGTCGTCGTCTCCACGGGCTCGTTCGCCGACCCGACCTTCCCGCCGCCGACCGAGTCGGGGTACGACTCGCGGCGCCACCGGTGGATCGCACTCCCGGACTCGATCCAGCGCCAGACCTACGAGCTATGGGACCCGGTGCGGCCGCTCCTCGAAGAGCGTCGCTACGCGGAGGCGGCGGAGCTGGGGCGCGAGCTCATCGCGGCCCATCCCCACGAGGGCTACCTCTACTACAACACCGCGTGCTGCGAGAGCCTCGCGGGCAGCGCGACGGACGCGGTCGGGCACCTGGCGCAGGCGATCGAGATGTGGGAAGGCTGCCGCGAGATGGCCCGGCAGGACTCGGACTTCGACCCGATCCGCGACGAGCCCGCCTTCCGCGAGCTGGTCGAGCTCCGCGGCTAGGCCTCCCAGGCCACCTCGAGCGGGCGCTTGAGCCCCGGCAGCGGAAGGCTCGTCGCCTCTGCCTCGACGGCGTCGCGGGCCGCAGGCGAGAGCCGGCCCCAGGTCTCGATGCGCACCGCGTGCTGGGCCCGGCGCCACGTTCCGCGAATCTCGCCGTCCACCAGGAGCGCACCCGGCCACACGCGCGACGTCCAGAGCCGCTCCCGCCGGTCGGTCCGCGGGACGAGCAGCTCCCGGTCCACCGCGCGGTGGAAGAGGAAGTACGCGTCGCCGCTCGGCAGCAGGCGCGCGGGGGCGGCAGCCGCCTCGGGCGCGCGCAGCTCCGGCTCGTCCTCTGCGAGGAGCCACTCGTCGCCGAGCGGCGACCGCACCGGCAGCAGCGAGCCTTCCAGCGAGTCGAAGGCGCCCTGCGCGGAGCGTTGCGAGATGCCGGCCCAGCGCCCGAAGCCCTCGGCCGTCACCGGCCCGAAGACGTGGAGGTAGCGTCGAGCGAGCTCGCGGCGCGCCTCGGCCGGCTCGATCTCGGGGCCCGGGACGGTCCAGACGACCGGCGCTCGCGCACCCTCCCAGCGGATGGCGATCGTCCCCGTCGTCGCCCCGTACCGCATCGAGTTGCCGACGCCGATCACGCGCGCGACGTCCCGGTCCGTCATCCGCTGGCCACTCAGCCCCGAGTGCAACAGCCCGGCCATGCGCTCGGCCCGCTCCCGGCCCTTGGCGTCCTCGGGCAGCCTCCCCAGCGAGAACAGCGCGAAGTCCTGCTTCGGGACGACGTAGGTCTGGTACCGGGGCCCCCACAGCTGGGCGAGCGAAGGATCCGCCCAGGACGACGGCTCGACATCGTCGACGCGCGCGTGCAGCGAGAGCAGCGCCGCTCGCGGCATGCTGTCCTGCAGGCCGGCCCAGGCCGCCCGCCGGAGCGAGTCCTCCCCCATCGGCGCACGGGCCTCGAGCCCGCCGACCCGCCGGCGGTACGCCAGGATCTGCTTCCGCGTGACCTCGAGCCGCCCCACCGTCCTCGCGGGCGAGCCTATACGCGGCAGCGTAGGCTCGCCGCGTGCCCTACGACCGAGCCCGGTTCGAGCCGCTGATCGAGGAGCCGTGGAACCCGGAGCAAGTCCCGAACGCGATCGGAGCGATCGTCGCGGACGTCGATGCGGCGTTCGCTCCCGACAGCTTCTGGCCCGCCTTTCCCTGGGACTCCGACGACGGCGAGGCGCAGCTGCCGCTGAAGGGCCTCTACGTCGGCGCCGCCGGGGTGATCTGGGCGCTGGACACCTTGCGCCGCAACGGGCACGCGGAGACGTCGCTCGACCTGGCCGGGGCAGCGCTGCGGCTGCTCGAGCTCTGGCGCGCCGACCCCGACTGGTACTTCGACTTCCTCGACGGCGAGACGCACGCGCACCCGGCCTCCCTGCTGTGGGGCGAGACTGGGCTGCTGCTCGCCGCCTACCGCGTCGCGCCCGAGCCCGCACTCGCGGACGAGCTCCATGCGCTCGTCCGGACGAACGTCACGAACCGGACCGACGACATCGCGTGGGGCATCCCGGGAACGCTGCTCGCGATGCTGGCCATGGACGAGTGGACCGGCGATCGACGCTGGCGCAAGGCGGCGCAGGAGTCGGCCTCGATCTTGCGCGGCCGTCGCGGAGAGGACGGGCTCTGGCGGCAGGACGACGACTACCGCGGCCTGGGCACGCTTCACGGCGCGGCCGGGAACACGCTCGCGTTGCAGCGGGTCGAGCCGGACGAGGAGCTTGCCGCCGGAACCGCGGCGGTCCTCGCGCGGCACGCCGTCGTCGAGGACGGCCTCGCCAACTGGCCCGGGTCGCCGCTCCGCCCGGTGGTGCCCGGCGTCCCGATGCGCCTGCAGTGGTGCACCGGCGCCCCGGGCATCCTCGCTGGCGCCTGGGACTACCTCGCGGAGGAGCTGGTGCTCGCCGGCGCCGAGCTGGTCTGGCAGGCTGGCGCCCACGGCGACGAGAAGGGTCACGGCCTCTGCCACGGCACCTCGGGCAACGGCTACGCCCTCCTGAAGGCGTTCGCCCGCACCGGCGACGAGCTCTGGCTCGAGCGCGCCCGCCGCTTCGCCGTCCACGCGCTGCGTCAGGCCGAGCGACTCGCCGACGCGAACAGCAACCGCCGCTACTCGCTCTTCACCGGCGACCCCGGCACGGCGCTCTTCGCCGCCGCGTGCCTCGACGCCGACCCGCGCTACCCGATCGTCGACACGATCTAGACGAGCCTCAGCTCGCCGACTCGGCGGTCTCGCGCCGCTGCGCGCGGAGCTCGCGGCGCAGTCCGCGCGACGCGGACACGGCGTCGCCCTTGCCGGTGAGGCGGACGCGCGGATCGACGAGCGGATAGAGGATGTCGACGACCAGGTTCGCGAGGATCACGAAGATGCTCACCGTCAGCACGATCCCGAGGACGGTCGGCAGGTCGACGCGCTGGATCGAGAGGACGAGCAGGTTCCCCATCCCCGGGAGCTCGAAGATGTACTCGATGAAGATCGCACCGCCGAACGCGATTCCGACGTCCATCCCGATCATCGTGATCACCGGGAGCAGCGCGTTGCGCAGAACGTGCGAGCGCATCACCCGGAACGGCCCCGCGCCCTTGGCGCGCGCCGTGCGGACCCAGTCCTCGTTCATCGTCTCGAGCAGGCTCGCGCGGATCATGCGCGCGTAGAGAGCCGTGAACATCATCGCGAAGGTCACCCAGGGCAGGACCATGTGGTACGCCCAGTAGCGCGGGCCGCCGCACTGGCTCGAGCTCTGCGGGTCGTAGGCGAGGTCGCAGTACCCGGCCACCGGGAACCAGTGCAGCCGCCGGCCGAAGACGTACGAGAAGACGAGCGAGAGCCAGACCGGGTGCGCGCAGAGGCCGATCAGCACGATCAGCATCAGGCCTCTGTCGAGCAGCGAGCGGGGCCTGAGCGCGGAGAGCACCGCGATCGGGAAGGAGATCAGCAGGAAGAGAATCGTCCCCCCGATCACGAGCGACGCCGTGACGGGCAGCGCCTCGCGGATCACCGTGGTCACCGGCTTGTCCTGATGCGGCGATTGGGGGAGCTCGCCGCGAAGCACGGCGTTCCCGACGAAGTGGAGGTACTGGTGGATCAGCGAGCCGTGGTTGTCGAACTGCCCCTGCTGCTCGGCGAAGCCGCCCCCGATCGAGTTCCGCGAGTCCCCGAGCAGGAAGAACATCACGAAGCAGATGACGGACACGACGAACAGGAGCAGCACACCCCCAGCCAGCCGCTTCGCGACGAACGCCAGCATCGCCTCCCGAAGCATTGCCGCCGGGAGCCGTCAGCGCAAGCCGCGGCACACGGAGTCGCGTGCGGCCGTCGGGGGGCCCGCCCAGGTCGCGCGGGACTCGTCCGGCCGTACCCGCGCCTGGGCGTCGGTCCAGTCGCGGACGGGCGAGGCCAGCTCGGCGCGGCCCACGAGCTCCCGGTCGGGGGGTGCACGTCGAGGACCTCCGCGCGTACCTGACCGGGAGTGAACGCTGCGATGTGGACGCCCGTTGGGAAGACCTCTTCCCGGGCTATCGAGAGCTGGCTGCAGAGATCGGCTAGCCGCTAGGCCGGCGTCGCCGCAGGCATCGGCTCGACTCGCCGCCCGCCGGCGTCGGCTCGCAGGATCGGGGCCGACGGCCTGAAGCCCTTCACCGCGCAGTAGACGCCAAGCGATAGCTCCCAGAGGAACTCGGGGATCGTCGCGATTCCCTGCAGCGTGCCGCTCGGGTGGTCGACCCCGAACAGCACGAGGGTTCCCGACACGATGATGAGCGGCCCGCCCACGAGGCCGAGCCAGGTCATCTTCCGCGGCACGAGCTCCGAGGCGTACATCAGGTAGCCGAGGATCAGCCCGTTCCCCCAGCCGACCACCCAGCCCGGCCCGAGCATGAACGTCCAGTCCTTGAGCGCAGCGAGCGTGTAGGCGACCGATCCTTCAGCCGCGCCGGCGACGTCCTGCTGCAGCGTGACGATCCCGAGGACGGCGACGATCCCGACAAGGATGAACGTGCACTCGAAGAGGCGGGCCGTCACGTAGCCCAGCGCGAGCTCCTCGCTCTGCCGCTTGACGACCGGGAAGATCACCACCGCCGTGCCGATGTTCGCGATGATGAGCAGCAGCTCCAGGAGCACGCCCAGCAGGATCCGGTTGTCCTGCCCGGCGCCCGCGATGTACCCGACCGGATCGTCCAGCACGGGCTGGTAGAGCCACAGCCCGAGGATCGACGTCACGTACGTGACGAGCATGAGGACGCCGAAGACACGCGCCCGCTGCTGATCCGACAGCATTCCTGACCCCCTGTTCCTCGGCGATCGCCGCAGGCCGACCCCACGCTCAACCTGACCGAATAGGCGCCGAACCTAGCATCCGCTCACGCAGGTGCCAACAGGTCGGTTGCGACGCCCGCTACTTGCCGGACTGCAGCTCCCAGGCGGCGATGACCGCGTCTTCCACGACGTCGGCGTTCCCGTGCTCGAGGTCGGCGACGATCATCATGTGCTTCGCGAAGCGACGCGGCACGGAGAACGTCTCCGGAAACGAATGGAGCAGGAAGTCTCGGAAGTCGAACGACGCACGGATGACGATGTGGTCATCGTCGAGCTGGCGCGCGACCAGGCGCCCTTGGTACCGCCAATCGAGCAGTCCGTCACGTTCGCGCTCGACCACACCTTCCAGCTCGGCGGCCAGGCGGCTGAGCTCGGCGAGCCTCATCAGGCCATGCTCGCAGACCCCCTGAGTCCTCCACGCTCAGCGCAGGACGAGGAGGTCGAGCCAGTTGCTCCTGGTCTCCGCGCTGCCGGTGGCGTCGGCGTGTCGCAGGGCACGGCGAACCCGCTCCTTCCCGCGGAGGAACTCGTCCTTGGTGAGCGCGCGCATCGTCGTGTCGGCCTGGCGGAACGTGTCGAGCCGGCCGAGGAAGTCCGCGAGGCCGGTCGGGTAGGTCTCGCGGACCCGCTCGAGCGCGTCCCGACGAAATCCCGCGGCCGCGAACGCCGCGCAGGTGTCCTCGACCGAGGGGTAGGACTCGACCGGCCGAGCGGTCTCCGGGAACCAACGCACGAGCTCGACCCCGTCCAGCCTCCCCGGGAATCCCTGCCGGATGAGGACGGGAGCGCCGGGACGGAGGACGCGGCGGATCTCGTGCGCGGCGGCTTCGAGGTCCGGGAGGTGGTGGATGACGAGCGAAAGCCAGGCGGCGTCTGCCGAGGCATCCGGAAGCGGCAGCGCGCTCGCACTCCCCTCGAGCGCCCGGACGGCCGCCGTGCGCGGGATCCGGGCCCGCATCGCGGCCGACGGCTCGACCGCGAAGACCTTGAGGTCGAACCAGTCGCCGAACGCAGCGGCGAACATCCCCGTCCCCGCGCCGATGTCCGCGAGCGTCATCCCCGGGGACGGGCGCAGGTGGCGCCGTACCGCCTCACGCCAATCCGAGAGCCCGTCGCGCGGGATCTCGCGAACCGCCTTGTACGCCGCGGCGGTCGGCTCGTCGTACTCCATCCTGGCCATGTCGCGCCTCCTCGTTCGCGGCCGGACCGTGCGCCCAGCCGAAGCGGGAGTCATAGCAACTATGCTATTCGATGTCGAGGCCGGAATCTATGCCCAGGGCAGGCGGGCCCAGTTCGGCGGGCGCTCACGGCGGAAACCCTCGAGCGTCGCGTACGCCTGCCTCCAGTCGGAGGTCTCCTCCGCGACGCTCGCCCCGTACCTCGCCGCAAGCTCCGACACCGGGTAGTGCACGCCCGGGCCCGAGCGCGCGCCGGCCATCAGGATCACGCACGGCCCCTCGCCCGCGCCCACGAAGCCGTGCTCGGTCCACGGGGGCGCGTGGAAGAAGTCCCACGGCCGCAGGCGCCGCTCCTCGCCCTCGACGAGCAGGACGCACTCCCCCGACAGGACCAGGAACGCCTCCTGGTTCGCCTCGGCGTGGTACAGCCCGGTCTCCCCGGGCTCCAGGACGGTGAGGTTGATCCCGAGCTGCGAGAACTCGACCGGCGGCTCGCCGTACTCGTTCTCGAACGCGCACCTCGCGCCCCTGCTCCGTGAGTTCCACCACTCGGCCTCGCTCGCGTTGACGACGAACCAGCCCTGGGTGACCGGGGTCAGCCCCGATCCGAGGTCATCGAGCCGTGCTTCGGGCACGGCGGCGATTCTCGCATCTCGAGACGGGCCTCGGCGAGACGCGGTCGAGGCTACGTCTCGTCGTGCGGGGCGGCGCTCTCGTCGTACTGCGCCGCGCCCTCCACCGGCGGGAGCCAGCTCTCGCGCCGCTTCACCCAGATCTCGTCCTTCGGCTTCAGCTCGAAGGGCGCCTCGTCGAGGCTGCCGACCCGGATCTCGACGAACGGCTCGTCGGCGTTGGTCGTGTCGATGAGCCGGGACCCACAGCGAGGGCAGAACCCACGACCGTCGTAGCTCGCGATCTCACCGGTCAGCTCGAACGCCTCGGCAGGCCAGTGCGCGTAGACGGTGAACGCGCTGCCCGACTCCTTCCTGCAGCTCGCGCAGTGGCAACGCCGGACGTGCAGGGGCTCACCCCGGACGCTGTAGCGAACCGCACCGCAGAGACATCCGCCGGTGCGCACTCCCGCCTCCACGCGCGCGGATGCTACGCAAGGGCACGCGCTTCCGGGAAGCGCCTACTTCCGGCGCGCAGCCGCCGTGCCGCCGATCGACAGCAGCGCGACGATGAGCACGATCACGGCCCACCACGCGATTGCGAGCGTGCCGTCGTGCCAGGTGAGGACGTCCCACATGCCGATAGCGTACGCCACGCTTCATGTGTCCTGATCGCGCGCGAGCCGAGGAGATGCCCGTGACGAACTACGTGGTCGAGCCGCTCGGCCCGGACACCTGGGATGCGTTCGCGCGGCTCCTCGAGCGGCACAACGGGGTGTTCGGCGGCTGCTGGTGCACCTGGTTCCACACCTTCCACGGCGAGAAGACCTTCACGGCCGAGGGCAACCGCGCGCTCAAGAAACGGCTGGTCGAGGAGGACCGGGCGCACGCCGCGCTGGTCTTCGACGGGGACGAGGCGGTCGCGTGGGCCCAGTACGGCCCGCCCGAGGAGCTCCCGAACATCCACCACCGCAAGGAGTACGAGGCGACGCTCGATGCGCCGCCCGACTACCGGGTCACCTGCATCTTCGTCGACAAGAAGCACCGGCGGAACGGCGTGACCGAGGTCGCGCTGCGCGGCGCCGTGGAGCTGATCGCGAAGGACGGCGGCGGGGTCGTGGAGGGCTATCCGCACGACACCACCGACGGCAGGAAGGTCTCCCTCCTCTACAACGCCACGCGGTCGCTGCACGAGCGGGTCGGCTTCAGCTACGTCCGGCCCAAGGGCCTCCGGGACTGCGTGATGCGCAGAGTCGTGCCGTAGACCGCCACGACCGGGCAGGTCGCGCCGCCACGACGTCTTGCTACGCCGACTCCTGGTTGTGAACCGGGAAAGTCGTCTCGTCCGGTGGCACCGTGAAGCCGCCGTCGATGCCTTCCTGCATCCGCGGCATCAGGATGGTGTCGCGGAAGTCCTCCCAGCTCTCTCGGGACTCGTGGATCGCGACGATCGTCCACCCGTCGTCCGACGGGCCGGCCGCGTGGAACACCTGACCGGCAGGAAGACCGCCCGCCGGGTGGACGGCCGCGATCGACGCCTCGTACTGCTCCTGCGTGCCACCTGGGAACCGATGCACGACGCCGTACGCCACTTGCTGCTCCTTTCGTTGGACCGAGTCGGTCTGGAGCCTGCCTCGCCGCCGACTCTAGGGCAGCGGCGGGCGGCGCGTGCTACCAGCCGCGGGTCTCGAGCAGCTCTTCGGGTCGCAGCGACCCGGCGGCCAGGCCGCTCATCGCGCCGCCAAGGCCTCGCGAGACCCGCGCGAGGATCTCGGGATCCCGGAAGTGCGTCGTCGCCTCGACGATCGCCTTCGCGCGCGGCGAGGGGTCGTCCGACTTGAAGATCCCCGAGCCGACGAAGACGCCGTCCGCGCCGAGCTGCATGCACAGCGCGGCGTCGGCCGGGGTGGCGATCCCGCCGGCCGTGAACGTCACCACGGGCAGCTTCCCGTTCTCGGCGACCCACTTCACCAGCTCGTACGGGGCGCGCAGCTCCTTCGCCTCGGCGAAGAGCTCCTCCTCGCGCAGAGCGCCGAGACGGCGGATGTGCCCGAACACCGAGCGCATGTGCGTGACGGCGTTGACGATGTCGCCGGTTCCGGCCTCGCCCTTGGTGCGGATCATCGCGGCGCCCTCGGCGATGCGCCTCAGCGCCTCGCCCAGGTTCGTGCAGCCGCAGACGAACGGCACCGTGAAGGCCCACTTGTCGACGTGGTGCGCCTGGTCGGCCGGCGTCAGGACCTCGCTCTCGTCGATGTAGTCGACCTCGAGCGCCTCGAGCACCTGCGCCTCGACGAAGTGGCCGATGCGGCACTTCGCCATCACCGGGATCGTGACCGCCTCCTGGATCTCCGTGATCTTGTCCGGGTCGGCCATGCGCGCAACGCCGCCCTCGGCGCGGATGTCGGCCGGCACGCGCTCGAGCGCCATCACCGCGCAGGCGCCCGCGTCCTCGGCGATCCGCGCCTGCTCGGCGTCGGTCACGTCCATGATCACCCCGCCCTTGAGCATCTCGGCGAGGCCGCTCTTGACCCTCATCGTCCCGGTCTCGGCCATCGCGGTGATTCTAGCCAGCGCTTGACATCGGTCCTGGGAGTGCAAGCCTTAGCCCGTGGCCGCCGCCCCCACGAAGGAGCTCCGCCTTGCGCTCGTCTGCTACGGAGGCTCCTCGCTCGCGGTCTACATGCACGGGGTGACGAAGGAGCTGCACCGGCTCGTCAAGGGCTCGGCGCTGCTCGAGGCGGCGAACGGCGAGGGCTCGCCGAGCGAGCAGGTGTACGGGAGGCTGCTGGAGGAGCTCGCGCAGAAGCACCCGGAGCAGCTGCGCACCCGCGTCGTCGTGGACGTGATCGCCGGCACCTCCGCGGGCGGGATCAACGGCGTCTGCCTCGCCAAGGGCCTCGCGCACAACCGCTCGGTCGACGGCTTCCGCGACCTCTGGTTCGAGAAGGGCGACATCGACGGACTGCTCAGCGCGCCGGGCTGGGTGCCCGGGCGGAAGCTCAAGTTCGCCTGGGTCGCCCTGCACGCGCTGAAGCAGTCTCCCCTGCGCGGCGACCTGATGGCGCGCTGGATCTACGACGCCTTCCAGACGATGGACGGCACCAGCTCGACGCCGGCCGGGATCGACACGCTGATGCCCGAGGGCCACAAGCTCGAGCTGTTCGTGACGGCGACGGACTTCTACGGCTACGGGCGGCAGGTGCCGTTCACCGACCCGAACCCGATCCAGGACCGGCGGCACCGCCACGTGCTCGGCTTCCGCTACGGGGGCGACGACGGCCGTGACGACTTCGACGGCAAGTCGAACGGCGCCCTGACGCTGGCGGCGCGCGTGACCTCTTCCATCCCCGGCGCGTTTCCGCCGGTGAGCTTCGAGGATCTCCGCGAGTGGCTCGGCGACGAGCGGCCGGTCGACTTCGAGGACATCGACCGCCGCTTCTTCCGCCTCTACGAGCTGGCGAAGTTCCCCGCCGCCTGGACGTGGTTCGTCGACGGCGGCGTGCTCGACAACAAGCCCTTCGGGCCGGCGATCGAGGCGATCCGCGAGCGCCCGGCCGACGTGCAGGTCGACCGGCGGCTGCTCTACCTCGAGCCGGATCCGGGAGTCGGCCTGAGCCCGACGCAGCGCGAGAAGCCGACCATGGTCCAGGCCGCGCTCGGCGGCCTGACCGGGCTCCCCCGCAGCGAGCCGATCCTCGACGACCTCGTCGAGGTGGGTGCGCTGAACGAGCGCGTCCGGCGCATCCAGGACATCGTCGAGACCAGCTGGAGCGAGATCGACGAGCACGTCGAGACGATCGTCCGGAAGGTCGCCGGTGAGCTCCACGCGATTCCGAAGGACCCGAACGACCAGAAGCTCGCCGAGATCCAGAAGGCGACGATCGAGGAGGCCCGCAACAGCGCGGGCTTCAGCTACGCCACGTACGTCCGCCTCAAGATCAGCGGCGTCGTCGACCGCTACGCGGAGACTGCGGGCCTCGTCTGCGACCTCCCGCCCGACTCGACGCACGCGCTGCTGGCCCGGACCGTCCTGCGCTGCTGGGCCGAGAAGCGGGGTCTCTTCGAGAAGTCGATCGAGCCCACCGACGTCCAGAAGGCGTTCCTGGTCAGCTTCGACCTCCCCTACTCCGAGCGGCGCCTCCGCTTCGTGATCGACGGTGTCAGCGCCCTGTACAAGAACGCGGGGAAGGAGGGCTTTCCGGAGCGGGCGCAGATCGACGAGGTGAAGGGCCGGCTCTGGGACTCGGTCGTCGCCCTGCGGGACGCCGCTTCCGGAAAGAACTTCGACGAGGCGCTGCGCGCCCGCTTCGACGCCTGCTTCGCCGTCGACGCGATGCGCGAGTTCATGCAGGCCTCCGGCTTCGACGCCGAGACGTACGTCGAACGGCATACGCAGCAGCTGGACGCGCTCGAGGAGGCGCTCCAGACGCATCTCAAGCAGCAGCTCTCCGGCTTCACCGGCGACCTCTACACCCGCCTGGTGTCGCTGACCGAGGGCTGGGACGACAAGGTTCGGTGGGGCATTCTCGTCCGCTACCTCGGCTTCCCGTTCTGGGACGTGCTGCTCTACCCGATCCAGGCGCTGAGCGACGTCGGCGAGCGCGACCTCGTGCAGATCGTCCGCCTCAGCCCGCGCGACTCGAAGCGCATCCCGCCCGAGCATCCCGACGAGAAGAAGCTGGTCGGCGCCCAGAAGGGCCACTTCGGCGCCTTCCTCAGCCGCCAGGGCCGCGAGCAGGACTACCTCTGGGGACGGCTCGACGGAGCCGAGCGGTTCGTCAACATGCTGCTCCGCGGCGCGCCGGACGCCGACCGGGAGCGCTGGTGCAACGAGGCCTTCGCGGCGATCCTGCAGGAGGACGAGCAGGCGGTGCCGAAGGCTGCGGCGCTTGTTCAGCGCGTCCGGGGCGTCATCGGCTCGTAGGCGCGGCTCTTGTCAAGCGCTGGCGACCGCCCTACCCTCGGAGAGCGGCCCAGCCTCGTCGACGAGGAGGGCAATCGTGGAAGCAGCTGGCGTTAGCACTGTCGGGGCTCGAGCGCGTCGAGGCCTTCGTCTCCGCAAACGGCGAGAGCCGTCGGTCTCGTTCCCGGAGCTCGTGTGGATGCACCACCTCCGGCAGAAGGAGCTGAAGAAGGGCGGCCACGACCCGTACAGCGGGCCGGCCGAGGGGCGCTACCAGAATTTCGTCGAGCGCTTCGAGGCCGAGCACGGGCCGATCGTCGACGCGTACTGGTGCAACGAGGAGGCATCGGCCGTGGCGCTGACGGTCAAGCGGCGTCCGCTGATGTTCCCGGACATCGTGCGGCTGCACTGGGCCACGGACTGGGTGACGAAGGACCAGCCGAAGCTGATGGCGCTCCTCTACCGCTGCGAGAGCCTCGCGGTGCACGTGCAGGAGGTGCTGCGCGACACGAGCCAGCGGCTGGCGATGCAGTCGCTCTTCACGGTCATCAGCTACGTCCTCGGCTTCAGCGAGACGGACCGCGCCCACAACAGCCATGCCGTCGCCGAGGTCGACCGCACCGCGCAGAAGGAGCTTAAGTCGATCGAGACCTACTACCGCGGCGCCGCCGCGCGCTCCGGCCAGATCGTCTACGTCGGCGGGATGCTGCTCGGGACGCTGCCGCTCGCCCTGCTGCTCGTCCTGGCGCTCGTGCTCCGCCTCGCCGACGCGCACAACCTCGCGGTGCGGGTCGGGATGGTCTGCTTCGCGGCGGGCGGGATCGGCGCGCTCGTGAGCGTGATGGCCCGGATGACCTCCGGCAAGGTGCGGGTCGACTGGGAGTTCGGCAAGGACACGCTGCGAACGCTCGGCGCGCTGCGCCCGTTCGTCGGCGGCGTCTTCGGGCTCGCGACCTTCTTCGCATTGAAGAGCGGCGTGATCGCGCTCGACATCATCAACGGGTCGCGGAGCACCTACTTCTACATCCTGTTCGCGTTCGCGGCCGGCTTCAGCGAGCGGCTCGCGCAGGACATGCTGCTCGGGCCGACCGTCGGCGTCGCCGCGGCGCGCGGGAGGCAGGTGCGGCGGGACGCCGAAGGCGGGCCGGCGACGGCTGCCTCGGACGAGGCGCTCGACGCGGTTCCCTCGGCGGAGCCCTCCTGATGGCGGCGCTGACCGCCGGCCAGCGCCGCCGCTACGAGCTCCTCTACGAGTCGTGCCTCACGCGGCCGAGCCGCAAGGCGACCGTGAACGGCCTCGCGAAGAAGGTCCGCGCGAACCGCGCGCGCTACCAGAAGGTCGGCCGCGCGGTCGGCGTGCCCTGGTACGTGGTCGGGATCATCCACTCGCTCGAGGCGGGCTGCGACTTCACCCGCCACCTCCACAACGGCGACCCGCTGACGGCGCGCACGGTGCACGTCCCGGCCGGCCGCCCTCCGGCGGGGAAGCCGCCGTTCACGTGGGAGCGGAGCGCGATCGACGCGCTGCGGCTCCGCGGGCTCGGCGCCTGGAAGGACTGGAGCGTCCCGGGGACCCTCTACCAGCTCGAGGCCTACAACGGCTTCGGCTACCGCGACCACCACCCGACGGTCCCCTCGCCGTACCTCTGGAGCTTTTCGAACCACTACGCGCGGGGGAAGTACGTCGCCGACGGGCGCTTCTCCCCGACCGCCGTCTCGCAGCAGGTCGGCGCGGCTCTGCTGCTCAAGCAGCTCGTCGCGTCGCCCCAGAACGGCCGCGTCGCCATCCCCGTGGGCCCGCGGGTGCTGCAGCTCGCGAACCCGCACGTGAAGGGGTCTGACGTCCTCGAGGCGCAGCAGCTGCTGCTGAAGAACGCGTACGGCTCGTGGAACCCTGGCAAGCCGGACGGCGAGTACGGGGAGCTGACCGCGGGCGCGGTGATGCGCGCGAAGTGGGAGCTCGGCTTCCCGGCGACCGCGCGCAACAGCGTCTTCGGGCCGAACATCAAGGCGTTCCTCTCCGGCGCGAAGCCGCTCCCGCCGGCGTTCAAGACCCGGCGCGCGAAGCGGCTGAAGCAGGCGACCTCGCAGGGCGCGATCCGGAAGCGGATCGTCGACTGGGCGCTCTGGGGCTGCAAGAACAGCTCGCAGATCGCCTACTCGCAGAACGGCAACGTCCGCCTAGCCGCGCTCGGCACGAAGGGGACGCTGCCGCTGGCGACGGACTGCTCCGCCTTCGCGACGCTCTGCTACTCGTGGGCGGGCGCGCCGAACCCGAACGCCGCGGGCGTGTACGACCCGCGACAGCCGGCGTTCACCGGCTCGATGCTGAGCCACTGCCGCCGCATCCCGCGCAGCGCGGCGCAGCCCGGCGACCTGGTCGTCTGGACGCCGCCGCGGGTCGGCCAGCACGTCTGCCTCGTCGTCGCCGGCGGTGCCGACCCGCTGCTCGTCTCACACGGGGACGACAGCGGCCCGAAGAAGCTGCGCTTCTCCGCCGAGGACGCCTACCAGCGGCGCCACGGCCACGGCACCGCCGTCTGGCTGAGCGCGTTCTAGGCGCGCCCCTCGGATTCGTACTCGCGCAGGAAGCCCTGGAAGAGCCGCCGGTGGCCCTCCTCGTCGCGCAGGATCTCGATCACCATGTCCTGCGTGACCCAGTCGACGCCGTCGGTGGCCTCGATGATGCGGTTGTAGTGCTCGATCGCGCCTGACTCGGCCTCGATCACGCCCTTGATCACGTGCACGATGTCGACCTGGTCGTCCGGCGGCTGCAGGAACGACTGCTCCGCCTTGAACTGCTCGGATCCCGGGACGACGCCGTTCAGCTCCTTGATCCGGTTCGCGTACTGCTGCGCGTGGCCGAGCTCCTCCTGGATGTCCTCCTCGAGCGACTCGCGAATCTCCTGCGCGCGCACGCCGTCGGGGTTGATCGAGTTCGCGACGTAGCTCATGACGGTCTCGATCTCCATCCAGTACGCGTGCTCCAGCAGCTCTAGGATCTCCGCCCGCTTCTCGGCGTTCTCGGGCGCGAGGATGCCGAGGCCCGTGGTGGTCGCCATGTCATCGCTCCTTCCTCTCGGGTCGAGGTCAGGCTACCCGTCCAGGCGCGGGATTAACGGCCTGTCTGCAGGGGAGGCAACCCGCAAGTGCGGGTGCTCTTCCTCACGAGCCACCTCCCAGTCCCGCCACTGAGCGGCGGCCGCCTGCGCGAGCACGAGCTGTTGCGACGCCTCGCACCCGACGTGGACGTCCACGTCTGCGCGGTCTCGAAGACCTACGAGCAGGACGTCGCGGCGATCCCGGAGCTCGAGGACTGCTGCGCGAGTGTCTCGGTCCACCGCGCGCAGGCAGGTAGCGCCGACCTGCCCGACGGGCTGCGGCGCCACTGCGCGGCCGACGCCGCGCTGCACACCCGACGCCTGCTCGGCGAGGTCGACCTCGTGCACGTCGAGCGCTTCTGCGTCATGCACCACCTCCCCTCGAGGCCGCGGGTGCCGGTGCTGCTGGTGGAGCAGAACGTCGAGTACTCGCTCTGGGCGCAGCGCGTGACGGTCGCGGACGACTACCCGCGGCAGCGCCACGCGTTCCGGCAGTTCCGCGAGACCCGCACGTACGAGCTCGCGGCCTGGCGGCAGGCCGACCTCTGCGCCGCGGTCACCGAGGACGACCGCCGGGCGATGCTCCGCGCGGTGCCCGGCCTCGACGTGCGGCTCGTGCCCGACGGCGCCGACCACCTCGCCGGCCCGCCGCCCGGCCGGCCCGAGCCGCGGCCGGAGCTCGTCTTCGTCGGCAACTTCGCGTACGGGCCCAACGTCGACGGCGCGCGCTGGCTCTGCGCCGAGATCCTCCCGCGCGTGCGCGAGCGCGTCCCGGCGGCACGGGTGCTGCTCGTCGGGAACGCGCCGCCGCCGGAGGTGCTCGCGCTGTGCTGCGGCGACGTCGAGGCGACCGGGCGCGTCGCGCGGGTCGAGCCCTACCTCGACAGCGCAGCCGTGGTCGTCTCGCCGCTGCGCATCGGCGGCGGGATCAAGGTCAAAGTTCTCGAGGCCCTCCGCCGCGGGAAGGCGGTCGTCAGCACCGCCGTCGGCGTGCAGGGCCTCGGGCCTGACGTCGAGAACGCGATCGCCGTCGCCGATGATCCCGCCCGGTTCGCCGACGCGTGCGTGCGGCTGCTGCTCGACCGCGGTGAACGGCGCGGGCTCGAGCTCCGTGCGCTCGCCTTCGCGGGATCGCTGCCGACGTGGGACGAGGCCGCCGCGGATCTGCTCGACTGCTACCGCGAGCTCGCGCTCACGCCCGCTCTGGTGGACGCGGACGGCGCCGACCTGCGATAAGTCCAGCGTGAGCATCGCCGAGACGCTGGGCCAGCTGGCCCTGTTCGCCGACCTGACGCCGTCGCAGCTCGAGGCCATCGCGCACTCGCACGACGAGGACGTCTTCGCCGTGGGCGAGCGCGTGCTGCGGCGCGGCATCAGCGGCGGCAACTTCTACGTCATCCTCGAAGGCGAGGCCGCCGTCGAGGTCGAGGGCGAGGAGCGCCACCGGCTCGGGCGCGGCGAGTTCTTCGGCGAGATCTCCGCGCTCACGGGCGACCCCCCGACCGCGGACGTCGTCGCGCGGACGGTGCTCCGCTGTCTCGTGATCCCGGCCGTGCAGCTCGAGCGGCTGCTGCTCGACCGGCCGCAGTTCATGCTCCGCCTGCTGCGCATGGAGGCCCGCCGCCTCCAGGGCACGGTCGAGTGGCGGCAGTAGAGCGCCCGTTCCCGCCGGGCGACTACGACGTCGTCGTCGTCGGCAGCGGCCCGGGCGGCCTGCAGACGAGCTACTGCCTGCGCGCCCTCGGCGTGAGCCACGCCGTGCTCTCGCGCGACGACTGCCCCGGCGGAATGTTTCGCCACTTCCCGATCTACCAGCGCCTGATCACGTGGACGAAGCCGGACGCCCCGGTCGAGCGCACCTCGCGGGAGTACGAGTGGTACGACCACAACAGCCTGCTCGCCGACGAGCCGGAGCTGAGGGCGGTGGTGCCGGCGCTGATGGACCGCGCCTTCGACCTCCCCTCGCGGGCGGAGATGGAGGCCGGGCTCGTCACGTTCGCCGAGCGCGCGGGGCTCGAGGTGCGCTACGGCTGCACCTGGGAGTCGACGCGCCACGAGGACGGCCGGCTCGTGCTCGAGACGAGCGACGGAGAGTACCGCGCGCGGGCGGTCGTCTTCGCGCTCGGCATCACCGAGCCCTGGCGCGCGGACGTCCCGGGCCTCGAGCACGCGGCGCACTACGTCGAGACACGCGACCCGGCCCGCTACGAGAACCGCGACGTCTTCGTCGTCGGCAAGCGCAACTCCGGCTTCGAGGTCTCGCAGGGGATCCTGCCCTGGGCGCGCTCGATCGTGCTCGGCTCGCCGCGGCCGGTGCAGATGGAGGCGCTCGCGCTCTCGGCCCTGCGCGTCCGCTACCTGCACCCCTACGACGAGTACTCGCGCGGCGGGCCCGGCACGTACGTGATCGACGTGACGATCGAGCGCGTGGAGCCGGTCGGCGAGCGGTTCCGCGTGGTCACGCACGGGACGACCTGGGACGGGACGCTCGAGTTCGAGGTCGACGACGTGATCGCGGCGACGGGCTTCCGAACCCCGCTGCGGGACCTGCGCAAGCTCGGGCTCGTCACCGTCGCGGACGACCGCATCCCCGCCCTGACGCCGTGGTGGGAGAGCGTCTCGCTGCCGGGCGCGTTCTTCGCCGGGAACGCCTCGCAGGGGGCGCGCGGCGTCGAGAAGCGCGGCGCGGGCGCGAACTCCGGCTCCGTGAACGGGTTCCGCTACAACGCGCGCGTGCTCGCGCAGCAGCTCGCCGAGCGGCTGACGGGCTACGAGCCGCCGCGGGAGCCGATCCCCGACATCGTCTCGTTCCTGCTGCACGAGCTCACCTCCGCGCCCGACCTCTGGGTGCAGAAGGGCTACCTCACGCGCGTCGTCTCGGAAACCGCCGAGGGCTGGCACGACGGAGGCGTGATGCCGCTCGCCCACTACCTCGACGTCGTCGAGGAGGACGGGGCGGCCGCGAGCGTCGAGGTCGACGAGCGCGGAACGACCCTGCCGACCCTCTACCTGCGCCGGCGCGGCGAGATCCGCGAGCACCAGCTCGACCCGCACCCGCTGCACCGCTACGACGGCGACCACTACCGCAGAGAGGTCGAGGCGCTCGTCGGCTGACACGGCGGCCCCTTCCGAGTAGAACCGGCCGCCGCGGGAAGGAACGCCTGCATGAGCGGAGCGCTCGCGTGGCTGCTCGTGCGGCTTCGGCTGCTGGTGGTGCCGGCCTGGATCGCCGCCGCCGTCGTCGCCACGACGAGCCTGCCCTCGTTCCTCGACCGTCCCGCGTCGGCGACCGGCGGGCTGGTGCCGACGGGCTCGGCGTCGCTCGCGGTCGAGCGCCAGGGCGTCGAGGCATTTGGCACGCCGCTGCTCTCCCGAGTCGCCGTCGTCCAGCGCGACCCGCAGGGGCTGTCGCTCGCCGTGCAGCGGCGCGCGGTGCGGCGAGCCGTGCGCGTCGACCGCGGCGACGACCCGGCGATGCGCAGCGTGGCCTTCGCGCTCCCGATCTCGAACACGCGGGGCCTGTTCCCCTCGTCGCGCGAGCGCGGCACCACGGTGATCACGTTCCTCTACTTCCGGCCG
>DASSQK010000091.1:0-16591 GCA_035702555.1 Gaiellaceae bacterium
CGGCTCGTGCTCGGTGCTGCTCGACGGGCGGCTCGTCTGTGCGTGCCTCGTCCTGGCGGCGCAGGCCGACGGTCACGACGTCGTCACCGTCGAGGGCCTCGCGCGCGACGGCGAGCTGCATCCCGTCCAGGAGGCGTTCACGGAGACGGGCGCGGTGCAGTGCGGCTTCTGCACGCCCGGCCTGATCGTCGCGACAGCGGACCTCCTGCGGCGCACCCCGACGCCGACCGACGACGAGCTGCGCGAGGCTCTCTCGGGCAACCTCTGCCGCTGCACCGGGTACGCGAAGATCTTTGACGCGGTCCGCCTCGCCGCGGGCCTCCCCGATGCCAAGTAACAGACTGTTACAAGGAGGTTCGGCGGCGGAACCCGCAGCGCGCGCGGGGTTCGAGCCACCAAGTAACAGACTGTTACAAGGGCGGACCGAACTGGAGCTCGGCCGCGTCGGGGAGGTAGTCGGGCGCTCCGACGCGGTCCCGAAGGTGACGGGGGAGTTCGCCTACGCGAGCGATCTCTACGCGGCCGGGATGCTCTGGGGCCACACCGTCCGCAGCCCGCACGCGCACGCGCGGATCCTCGAGATCGACATCTCGCAGGCGCTGACGATGCCCGGCGTCCACGCCGTGCTCACGCACGACGACGTCCCGGGCGCGAAGACCTACGGGCTCGAGTTCGCCGACCAGCCCGTGCTCGCGATCGACCGCGTCCGCTACTTCGGCGAGCCGGTCGCGCTAGTCGCCGCGGAGCACCCCGAGCAGGCGCGCCGCGCCGCCAAGCGGATCCGGGTCGACTACGAGCCGCTCGAGCCGGTCGTCGACATGGAGCGTGCGACCGAGCAGCCGCCGATCCACGACGAGAGCCCGACCGCCGGCCACGGCTTCCGCGACGACCAGCGCCCGAACGTCCTGCGCACGATCGTCGTCCGGCACGGCGACCCCGACGCAACCGGCGACGTCACCGTCGAGGGCGTCTACGAGGTCGGGATCCAGGACCAGGCGTTTCTCGGGCCGGAGTCCGGTCTCGCGGTGCCCGACGGCGAGGGCGGGGTCGACGTCTACGTCGCGACGCAGTGGCTGCACGTCGACCGCGACCAGGTCGCGCCGTGCCTCGGGCTCGAGAAGGAGCAGGTCCGGATCCACCTCGGCGGGGTCGGCGGCGCGTTCGGGGGGCGCGAGGACCTGTCGATGCAGATCCACGGCGCGCTGCTCGCGCTCCACACCGACCGGCCCGTGAAGATCGTCTACTCACGCGAGGAGTCGTTCGTCGGCCACGTCCACCGGCACCCGGCGAAGATCTGGATGGAGCACCGCGCCACCCGCGAGGGCCGGCTCGTGAACGTCCGCGCGCGGATCCTGCTCGACGGCGGCGCCTACGCCTCCAGCTCCGCCGCGGTCTGCTCCAACGCCGCGAGCTTCGCGGTCGGCCCCTACAAGGTCGAGAACGCGCTGATCGAGTCGACCTGCGTCTACTCGAACAACCCGCCTTGCGGCGCGATGCGCGGCTTCGGCGCCGTGCAGGGGTGCTTCGCGCACGAGGCCCAGATGGACAAGCTCGCGGCCGAGCTCGAGATCGACCCGGTCGAGCTGCGGCTGCTGAACGCGCTCGAGCCGGGCGACACGATGCCGACCGGGCAGGTGGTGACGGGATCGCTCCCGGTCGCCGAGGTGATCCGCCGGGCCGCCGCGCTGCCCGTCCCCGGGCCGGAGGAACTGCCGCGCGACCCGATCCGCCTGCCGGGCGGCGCGGGCAACACGACCCACGGCCAGGGCGTGCAGCGGGGCGTGGGCTTTGCCGTCGGGTTCAAGAACGTCTGCTACTCGGAGGGCTTCGACGACGCGTGCTCGGCGCGGGTGCGCCTCTGGACAGGCTCCGACGAGCGGCTCGCCGCGGAGATCCGCTGCGCCGCCGCCGAGGTCGGCCAGGGCGTTACGGGCGTGATCCTCCAGGTCGCGCGCACCGAGCTCGGCACCGAGAACGTCGTGCTCCTGCCCGGCTCGACCGACGGCGTCGACTCCGCAGGCTCCGCGTCGGCCTCGCGCCTCACCTGGATGGCGGCGGGCGCCGTGCGGCTCGCGTGCCGGGACGCGCTCGAGGAGCTCCGCGCAACCGGCGGCGAGGTCGACCTCGAGCGCACCTACCACCACTCGCGCACGTTCCCGCTCGACCCGGAGAACGGGCAGGTGACCGGCGAGCGCGTTCACGTCGCGTACATCTGCGCTGCGATGCGTGTCGTCGCGGAGGTCGACGTCGAGCTCGGCCTCTCGCGCGTCGTCTGGATCGGCGCGGCGCAGGACGTCGGCAAGGCGATCAACCCGCAGGCCGTCCACGGTCAGATCGAGGGCGGCACCGCCCAGGGCCTCGGCCTCGCGCTGATGGAGGAGATCCAGACGCGCGACGGCCTGATCACGAACGCGAGCTTCACCGACTACCTGATCCCGACGACGCTCGACATGCCGACCGTCGAGGCGGAGCTGGTCGAGGTGCCGGAGCCGGACGCGCCCTACGGCGCGAAGGGCGTGGGCGAGCCGCCGACGGTCGTCTCGACCGCGGCCGTGGTCTCGGCGCTACGAGCGGCGAGCGGGCGCGAGCTCACGCGCGTCCCGGTCCGCCCCGACGAGCTCGCCGGCCTCTAGGTCGACTGCGGACTCTCGCCGCACCACAATCGCGACCGCGGCGAGGATCAGCAGCGCACCCAGGACCACTCGCAGGGTGAGCGGCTCGTTCAACACGATCACGCCGAGTGCGATCGCCACCACGGGGTTCACGTAGGCGTAGGTCGCAACCTGGCCGAGCGGCGCATTCCGAAGCAGCCAGGCGTACGCCGTGTAGCCGACGACCGAGCCGACGGTGATCAGGTACACGAGCCCGAGGATCGAGCGGGTCGACCACGTGGACGGATCGAGGTCGGACGACGACGTCGTCACGAGCCCGACCGCCACCAGCACGAGCCCGCCGATGAACGTCTCGTATCCGCTCGCGACGAGCGCGTCTCGCGGCACGCTGATCCGCGGCGAGAGGAACGACCCGAGCGCCCACGAGAAGGCTGCGACGACGGTGAGCAGGAGGTAGCCGAGCGGCCCCGAGCTACCGCCTGGCCGCACCAGGACGGCGATGCCGACGAAACCGACGAGCAGGCCGAGCGACGCTACCCGGTCGGGCCGCTCCCCGACTCCCAGCCGCAACAGCAGGACCCAGAGCGGCACGGACGCGATGATCAGCGAGGTGAGCCCGATCGGCACGTGCTGCTCGGTGACGAAAAGGACCGCATTGGCGCCGGGCAGCAGCAGGCCGACCAGCGCGGCGGAGGCGATCTCGGCGCGACCGATCCGGAGCGCGCGCCGCCCTCGGTGCCACGCGACGATCCCGAACATGATCAGCCCGACGATCGTGAAGCGGACACCTGCGCCGAACACGCCCGGGATCGTCTCGCCCGCCAGTTCGATGCCGAGGTAGGTCGAGCCCCATACGATGTACACGGTCCAGAGCGCGATCCAGACCTGGGCGCGGTGGCTCACGGCAGTCACAACGCGGCTATGCCCTCGAAACGTCCGCGGCTAGCGCTTGAGCGTCAGGCCCGCGCCGATCCCCAGCAGCACGATCCCGATGATCCGCACCCAGCCGACGCCGATCCGGTCGGCGCCGAAGAGCCCCCAGCGGTCGATCGCCGCGCCGGCGGCGAACTGGCCGGCGAGCAGCACCGAGATCGTGGCGATCACGCCGATCCGCGAGCCCGCGACGGTGATGGCGAGCACGATGATGATGCTCATCAGCGCGCCGCTCCAGAGCCAGACCGGCTCGCGCGCCGCCGCGGTGAACTCGCCGAAGCTCTGCCGCACGACCAGCATCAGCGCGATCGCGAGCACCGCCGCGAGCGCCGTCGCCCACGCGAGCGCCCCGAAGACGCCGACGCGGTCGCCGAGCTTCGACATCACCGCGACCTGCACCGAGCCCGCGACCCCGGCCACGATCGCGAAGAGGACGACGAGGATGTTCACGGCCGGGCGAGCATCGCAGGCTGTCCGGATGCGGCCGCGAGTTAGGCTGCGCGTCGTCCTACGACAAGGGGGATCACTGGATGGTCAGGGCCTTGGTGCTCTACGAGAGCGAGCCGGATCAGGAGCGGTACGAGCGGCACGCGGAGCTGTGCCGGCAGGTGCCGGCCGGCACGTTCCGCCACGGCAAGGTCTTCGGCGCGCCGATGGGCGAGCCCGCGTACGCGTATTACGCCGAGTGGGAGTTCGCCGACCGCGACGCGTTCAAGGAAGCCGCGCGGAGCGAGGAGTTCATGGCGACCGGCAAGGACGCGATGGAGATGGGCGGCCGCTTCCACGTGCTCTTCGCCGACGTCTCGTGAGCGAGTCGCAGCCTTCCGCTCCGCGCCCGCTCGCGCCCGAGGAGCTCGGCTTCGAGCGGATCGTCTACGAGAAGGCGCCGCCGCGGGCGACGATCACGCTCAACCGGCCGGAGGTGCTGAACGCCTTCGACTTCCAGATGCTGCGCGAGATCGCGCGCGCCTGTGAGGACGCGTCGTGGGACGACTCGATCCGGGTCGTCGTCGTGACGGGCGCGGGCCGCGCGTTCTGCGTCGGCGCGAACCTGCGCGAGTGGGCGGACGGCTACGTCGGCAGGCCGAACGAGTACTGGAAGTGGTTCGGCGCGTTCAAGGACATGCACGACCGGCTGCGGGAGGTCGGCAAGCCGACCGTGGCGCGGATCAACGGAATCGCGGTGGGCGGCGGCAACGAGCTGCAGATGGCCTGCGACCTCGCGGTGATGGCGGACGACGCGTTCATCCGGCACGTCGGCCCCGAGCACGGCTCGGTGCCCGCGGGAGGCGCGACGCAGTGGCTCACGATCATGGTCGGCGACCGGCGCGCGCGCGAGATCGTGCTGATGTGCGAGGAGATCCCGGCCGCGAAGGCGGCGGAGTGGGGCCTCGTGAACTGGGCGGTGCCGGCGGACGAGCTCGACGCAAAGGTGGACGCGGTGGTCGAGAACCTCGTGCGCAAGCTCCCGCAGACCACGCGCTACGCGAAGCAGCACCTGAACTTCTGGCGCGACCTCGCGTGGCACGAGACGATCAACCACGCGCGCGACTGGCTCGCCCTGTCGATGGCGACCGACGAGCCGAAGGCCGCCATCGAGCGGTTCCTGGAGAAGAAGTGACCGTTTCGGCCGGGCCTCCGGTGACACACACAGGGACAGACACAGGGACAGACACTGTTGGCCGGAGCGGGCATGGCTGAGCCGCTCGTGCTCGTCGAGCGCGAGGGGCCGGTCGCGGTTGTCCGGCTCAACCGGCCGGAGCAGCTGAACGCGCTCTCGGACGCGCTGATGGACGAGCTCGTCCGCGCCCTCGAGGAGCTCGACCGCGACGAGGGGGTCCGCGCGATCGTCCTGGCCGGGAACGAGCGCGCGTTCGCCGCCGGAGCCGACATCGGCGAGCTCGCGCAGACCTCGGCGATCGACCTCTACTACGGCCGCCGCATCGAGCGCTGGGACGCCATCCGCGCGCTCTGGACGCCGCTCGTCGCCGCGGTCTCCGGCTTCTGCCTCGGCGGGGGCTGCGAGCTCGCCCTGAGCTGCGACCTGATCGTCGCCTCCGAGACGGCCCAGTTCGGCCAGCCCGAGACCGGCCTCGGGATCATCCCCGGCGCAGGCGGCACCCAGCGCCTCACCCGCGCCGTCGGCAAGGCGCTCGCGATGGACGTGATCCTGAGCGGCCGCCGGCTGAGCGCGCACGAGGCTCTCGCCGCCGGCCTCGTCGCGCGCGTGGTGGCGAAGGAGGCCTGGCTCGACGAGGCGAAGCGCATCGCGCGCGACATCGCCGAGAAGGGCCCGGTCGCGACGCGCCTCGCGAAGGAGTCCGTCGACCGCGCCCACGAGACGACCCTGACGGCCGGCCTGGAGGCGGAGCGCCGCGCGCTCTACCTCGCCTTCGCGAGCGAGGACGCCAGAGAGGGCCTGACCGCGTTCACCGAGAAGCGCAAGCCCGGGTTCAGAGGGAGGTAGGGATGGCCGACGTCGACGAGCTCCTCAGAGGAGCGCAGGATGCGATCGCAGCGAAGCGGGTCTACGGCGAGCCGGTCGAGGGCGAGGGCGTGACGGTGATCCCGGCCGCGGCTGTTCGCGGCGGAGGCGGAGGCGGAGGCGACAACGAGAACAACGGCGGAGTCGGGTTCGGCCTGACGGCGCGCCCGGTGGCGCCTACGTGATCGGCCCCGAGGGCGACGTGCGGTGGAGGCCGGCGATCGACGTCCAGCGCATGACACTCGGCTGGCAGGTCGTCTCCGGGCTCGCGGTGCTGGCCGCCTGGTCGCTCCTCCGGCGGCGCCGCTAGGCGTTGGCGTCGTTCGCGCGCTTCCTCGAGCCGCCGCGCCTGCGCACGCTCGAGACGGACGAGGAGCGCCGGGCGACCTGGCTCGAGCTCTTCCTCGACCTCGTCTTCGTGGCCGCGATCGCCCAGGTCGCGTCGATCCTCAGCACCGATCCGACGGCCGCAGGCTTCGGGCGCTTCCTCGTGCTCTTCCTCCCCATCGGCTGGGCGTGGGCCGGCTTCACCTTCTACGCGACCCGCTTCGACACCGACGACCTCGTCTACCGGTGCCTGACGCTGCTCGGGATGTTCGCCGTCGCCGGGCTCGCCAGCACGGTGCCGGACGCGCTGAACGGTGGCCAGAACGCCTTCGTGGTCGCGTACGTCTCGGTGCGCTTGATCCTGATCGCGCTCTACGTGCGCGTCTACCGCGACCTCGAGGTCGCCCGGCCGGTGGCCCGCTGGTTCATCTTCATGTTCGGCCTCGCCGTCTGCGACTGGCTGATCTCGCTCGCGGTTCCCGTTCCGTGGAAGTACGTCTTCTGGGGTCTCGCCCTCGCGCTCGAGCATGCCGCTCCGATCAGGGCCTGGCGGCTGCTGCGCGGCATGCCCGTCGACCCGAAGCACATCCCGGAGCGGTTCGGCCTGCTGATCATCATCGTCCTCGGCGAGTCCGTGATCGGCGTCGTGCTGGGGACCGCGCACGTCGACTGGACCGTGCTCTCGGGCGCCGTCGCCTTCGCCGGCTTCCTCGCCGCGGCCGCGATCTGGTGGCTCTACTTCGACTTCCTCGACGCCGCCTCCGTCGTGACCCGCAACGTGCGCAGCGGGATCACGTTCGTCTACGCGCACTACTTCGTCGCGGCCGGGATCGCCGCCCTCGGCGTCGGCGTGAAGCTCGCGATCTTCTCGGTCGGGCCGGGGCCGGCCTACGACGACATCGGCTGGATCGCCGCCGCCGGGACGGCGCTGTGCATGGCCGGCCTCGCCGCGATCCAGCTCGCGACGCCGCCGGGGCTCCTCGACAGCGACGTCGTGCTGCGGCTGATCACCGCCGCCCTGGCCTGTGTGCTGGTGCTCGCGTCTTCACTGCTCTCGCCGGTGGTCATCCTCTGGCTGCTCGCGGCCGTGCTCGTCGCCCAGGTCGCCTTCGAGCTCGCCGCCCACGAAGGGCACACGAGCGAGCTCCCCGGCCCGCTCTAGAGCTAGCCGTCCAGCTCGGCGGGCACGAGCGAGAGCACGAGCTCCCGCCCCTCGCGCAGCACGCGTACCGGGACCGGTGCGCCGATCTTCTCGACCACCATCAGGCGCTGGATGTCGGCGACGTCCGTGACCGGCGAGCCGTCGAGCTCGACGATCAAATCCTCGGGCCGCAGCCCGGCTCCGGCCGCCGGCGAGCCCTCGACCACCTGCACCACCTCGACGCCCGAGCCGCGGCCCAGGCGCCGCGCGACCCGCGGCGGCAGCGGCCTCGCGCCGCCCGCGATGCCGAGGTAGGCGCGCCGGAAGCGGCCCTCCGTCATCAGCGCACCGACGATCTGCCGAGTCGCCGAGTTGACCGGAACCGCGAGGCCGAGGCCGAAGCCCGCGACGGCGGTGTTGATCCCGATCACCCGTCCGGCACCGTCGGCGAGCGCGCCGCCCGAGTTCCCGGGGTTGAGCGCCGCGTCCGTCTGGATGACGTTGTCGACGATGCGGCCGCTCTGGGTCGGCAGCGAGCGGCCGAGTGCCGAGACCACCCCGGCCGTGACGGAGCCGCCGAAGCCGTTCGGGTTGCCGATCGCCACGACGAGCTGGCCGACGCGCAGCCCCTCCGCGTTGCCGAGCTCGGCGGGAACGAGGTCGTCCGCGTCGGCGCGCAGCACCGCGAGGTCGGAGTGCGGGTCGGCGCCGACGGTCGTGAACGCGAGCTCGCGGCCGTCGACGAAGGTGGCCCGCCCGCCGTTCCGGCTCCCGTCGACGACGTGTGCCGAGGTGACGAGGAAGCCGTCCGGAGTGATGACGACCGCGCTGCCGCCGCCGAGCCTCCGCCCGTGGTTCACGCGCAGGTTGGCGACTGACGGCGCCAGCCGCTCGGCGACGGAGATCACCGCGCGCGAGTAGGCGTCGAGCGCCTCCTCCTCGGACGCGATGTACGTCAACCCGGCCACGCGTCGAAGCTAGCAACGCGCTTGTAGGCTGCGGCGGATGGCGGAGGCGGAGACCACGCGCGACGGCGGCGTCCTCACGATCACGCTCAACCGGCCCGACGTCCTGAACGCCTTCAACGCCGACCTCCACCGCGCGCTCGCCGCGGCGCTGAAGGAGGCGCGCGCCGCGGACGTGCGCGCTGTCGTGATCACGGGAGCCGGTCGTGGCTTCTGCGTCGGGCAGGACCTGACGGAGTTCCGCGAGGCGCCGGGCGACATCGGCGAGCGCCTGCGCGGCACCTACCACCCGAACATCCTTGCGATCCGGGCGCTCGAGAAGCCCGTCATCGCCGCCGTCAACGGCCCAGCGGCCGGCGCCGGCCTCTCGCTCGCCTGCGCCTGTGACCTGCGTCTCGCATCGGACGCGGCGACCTTCGTCCCCGCGTTCATCAACATCGGCCTCGTCCCCGACTCCGGCAGCACCTACTTCGTGCGCCGGCTCCTGGGCACCGCCCGCGCGTTCGAGTGGATGACCTCCGGCCGCCGGCTCACCGCGGCCGAGGCGCACGCCTGGGGGCTCGTCTCCGAGGTCGTCGAAGGCGACGCTCTCCAGGCCCGTGCCGCCGAGCTCGCGGCCGGGCTCGCGGCGCTGCCGACCCGTGGAATCGCGCTGACGAAGCGCCTCTTCGACCACGCCGAGAACGCGACGCTCGAAGAGCAGCTCGAGTGGGAAGCGCAGTTGCAGTCTGTAGCCACACGCACACACGACTTCGCCGAAGGAGTGGCCGCGTTCCTGGAGAAACGGGAGCCGCGCTTCGAAGGCCGCTAGAAAGGGGATCCCGCATGGAAGCCACCACGGCAGGCATGACCTCGACGCACCCGATTCGCCTGATCGTCAACGACGACCTGCAGCGCAACCGGCTGACGGTCTTCTTCCGCCTGATCCTCGCGATCCCGTTGATGCTCTGGGCGATCCTCTGGAGCGTGATCGCGACCCTCGCATACATCGTCAACTGGTTTGCGACGCTGATCATGGGCCGCTCGCCCGAAGGGCTCCACAACTTCCTTGCGACCTTCCTGCGCTACACGACGCACGTACGCGCGTACCTGCTGCTGGTGGCCGATCCCTACCCGCCCTTCACCGGCCGGCTCGGCACCTATCCGATCGACCTCGAGATCGACCCGCCCGAGCCGCAGAACCGCCTGACCGTGTTCTTCCGCTGGATCCTCGCGATCCCCGCGCTGCTGCTGACGAACATCCTCTCGAACCTCTCGCAGCTGCTCGCGATCTTCAGCTGGTTCATCGCGCTCGTGATGGGGAGGGTGCCCGAGGGGCTGCGGAACTTCGCGGCGCTCGCGATCCGCATCGAGACGCAGACCTACGGCTACCTGATGCTCCTGACCGGTCGCTACCCGAGCTTCAACGTCGGCGTCCAGCAGTAGTCGCGGTACCCAGCGCGTGCGGGGCTTTTCGGCCCTCACCGAACGGCTAGTCGGCAGTCCAGGCCCTTGACCTGACGCCTTCGCCAGGCGTAGAAGAGGCCGTTCTGCGGCTTGCGGCGCCTCCGCCCACTTGCGTTCGCAGACCGGACTCGATTCCGGCAGGAGGACGAGATGAAGGCCATGAGGCTCCGCTCCCCGCTCCGTTCCGGCGCGTCGACACTCCGCTTCGCAGTCGCCGTCGTGCTCTTCGCAACCGTCGCGCTTGCCGACTCGCACCAGGGGCTCGGTAAGAGCGGCGCGCCCGCGGTCTCCGCCAACCCGAGCATCCTCGCGCCGGCCGACGTGATCGTCGGCGAGTCCGCCGGCCAGATCGGCCTGACGGTCACGCTCTCCGATCAGAGCGCCAACACGGTCTCGGTCGACTACACGACGCAGGACAGCAGCGCCATCGGGAGCACGGCGTGCAACTTCGACTACGTGCCCGTGTCCGGAACGCTCAACTTCGCGCCGGGCGAGACGAGCAAGACCGTACAGGTGCAGGTCCTCGACTGTGCGAACAGCGAGGGCTTCGAGAGCTTCAAGCTCAACCTCAGCACGGCGGTCAACGGTGTGATCGCGAGGGCTTCGAGCCGCGTGGGCATCGTCGACAACGACAACGTCGTCGCCACGCCGCGGATCATCGCGCGCGACGCAGTGGTCGACGAAAAGGACGGCAAGGCGCGTGTGTCGGTGCTGCTCGGCGGCACCGCGGGCCAGTCGTCGAACAGCACGGTCACCGTCGATTACACGACCGCGGACGGCACCGCGGCCGCGGGCTCCGACTACACCGCGGCCGCCAGCACGCTCACCTTCGCTCCGGGCGAGACCGCCAAGACGGTCACGGTCGACATCACCGACGACGCGACCGCAGAGGGTCAGGAAAGCTTCTTCCTGAACCTGAGCAACCCGGGCAACGCCACCATCTCGGACGGCAGCGGCACGGTCACGATCGGCCGTAGCGACGGCGCCACCTCGGCCAACCCGTCGGTCAACGCGCAGCCGGACCTCGTGCTCGGCGAGGGCGACGGCTTCGTCGACCTGACCGTCGGCCTCTCGGCGCCGAGCGCCAACACGGTTTCGGTCACCTACGCGACGCTCGACAGCTCGGCCCTCGCGAGCACCGCCTGTAACTTCGACTACGTCGGCGTCGGCGGCACCCTCACGTTCGCGCCCGGCGAGACGACCAAGGTCGTACGCGTCGACATCCTCGACTGCGTCAACACGGAGGCGTTCGAGCAGTTCGTTCTCGCGCTGAGCTCGCCCGTCAACGGGGTGATCGCGCGACCGCGCACCGCGGTCGGAATCGTCGACAACGACACCGTCGCCGCGACGCCGAGGCTGTTCGCGCGCGCTGCCCTCGTCGACGAGAAGGACGGCTTCGCGCTCGTTCCCGTGCTCCTCGGGGGCACGGCCGGTCAGGCCTCCAACAGCACCGTCACCGTCGACTACGCGACCGCGGACGGCACCGCGAGTGCCGGCTCCGACTACACGGCCGTCAACGGCACCCTCACTTTCGCCCCGGGCGAGACGGCGAAGACAGTGGTCGTCCCGATCACCGACGACGCAACAGCCGAGGGCCCGGAGGGCTTCTTCCTCACCCTCAGCAATCCGGCGAACGCCACCGTCTCGACCGGGAGCGGCGCGATCACGATCGGCTCGAGCGACACCGCGGCGAGCTCGCAGCCGGCGATCTTCGCGCCCGTCGACCAGATCGTCGGCGAGGGCGACGGCTACGTCGATCTGGCCGTGCGGCTGTCGCAGCCTGGCACCAGCACGGTCACGGTCCACTTCTCGGTGCAGGACAACACCGCCCTCGCGAGCACCGCCTGCAACTTCGACTACGTCGCCGTCACCGGCGACCTCGCCTTCGCGCCCGGCGAGACGACCAAGGTGGTGCGCGTGCAGATCCTCGACTGCGCCAACGTCGAGGGCTTCGAGGCCTTCAGGACGATCCTCAGCACCCCCGTCAACGGCGCGATCTCCCGCGCGGTCGGGTCGACCGGCATCGTCGACAACGACACCGTGGTCGGGACGCCGCAGCTGTTCGTGCGCGACTCGTTCGTCGACGAGAAGGACGGCACCGCCCTGGTGTCGGTGCTGCTCGGGGGCACGGCCGGCCAGGCTTCGAACAGCACCGTCACGGTCGACTACTCGACGGTCGACGGAACCGCGAGCGCGGGGAGCGACTACACCGCGGCGAGCGGAACCCTCACCTTTGCCCCGGGCGAGACCGCCAAGACCGTCTCGGTCGCGATCGGCGACGACGCCACCGCGGAGCTCGCGGAGCGCTTCACCCTCTCCCTCGGCAACCCGAGCAACGCCGTGGTCGCGACCGGGACGGGAACCGTCACCATCGGCGCGAGCGACGCGGCCGCGACCGCGCAGCCGAAGATCCTGGCGCCGACCGACGCGATCTTCGACGAGGCCTCCGGGTACGCCGACCTCGTCGTCCGGCTCTCGGCGCCCGGCACGAGCGCGGTGACCGTCAACTACGCGACCGCCGACAGCACCGCGCTCGCCAGCACCGCCTGCAACTTCGACTACGTCCTCGACGCGGGGACGCTCGTGTTCGCACCGGGTGAGACCACGAAGACCGTGCGTGTCCAGATCCTCGACTGCGCGAACGCCGAGAGCTTCGAGAGCTTCACGCTCGGCCTGAGCGCCCCGGTCAACGCTGCGATCGCCAGGGCGCGCGGGCGGATCGGGATCGTCGACGACGACACCGTCGTCGCGACTCCGCGCGTCTTCGCCCGCGATGCGGTCGTGGACGAGAAGGACGGCGTGGCGCTCGTCTCGGTACTGCTGGGCGGCACCGGGGGCGAGTCGTCTAACAGCACGGTCACCGTCGACTACGCCACCGTCGACGGCAGCGCGACCGCAGGGAGCGACTACACCGCGCAGACCGGCACGCTCTCGTTCGCACCAGGAGAGACGGCCAAGACGGTGCTCGTGCCGATTGCGGACGACGCCGCCAAGGAGCCGCCCGAGAGCTTCAACCTCTCGCTCAGCAACCCCGTCGGAGCGACCATCGCACGAGCGGCGGGGACGGTGACGATCGGCGCGAGCGACGCCACCGCGATCTCCCAGCCCGGCATCTCCGCGCCGTTCGACGTCGCGGTCGGCGAGAGCGACGGCTTCGTCGACCTCGTGGTGAAGCTGTCGGCGCCGAGCACCAACCAGGTGTCGGTCAACTACGCGACGCAGGACGTCACCGCGCTCGCCAGCACCGCCTGCAACTTCGACTACGTCTCCGCCAACGGCACGCTCGTCTTCGCGCCGGGGGAGACGACGAAGGTCGTCCGCGTCGACATCCTCGACTGCGCGATCGTCGAGCCGGCCGAGACGTTCAACTTCCTCCTCTCGGGAGCGGTCAACGGCGTGATCACGGATTCGAGCACCGTCGTCACCATCGGCGACAACGACGGCGCGGCCACCCTGAACAGCATCGCCGTGACCCCTGCCAACCCGGCGATCGCCGGCGGAGCCAACCAACAGTTCGCCGCTACGGGGACGTTCTCGGACGGCCACACGGAAGACCTCACGGGAACCGTGACGTGGGGCTCCTCCAACGGCTCGGTCGCGACGATCAGCGCCGCCGGCCTCGCTCACGGCGTCAGCGGCGGCTCGAGCACGATCTCGGCGACGCAGGCGGGGATGATCGGCTCGACGAACCTGGCCGTCAGCGGGCTGGTGTCGCAGACGATCAGCTTCGCGGCGCTGGCGTCGAGGACCTACGGCGACGCCGACTTCACCGTGAGCGCGACCGCGAGCTCGGGCCTGCCCGTGGGCTTCGCGGCCTCCGGCAACTGCACGATCAGCGTCGCGACCGTCCACCTCACCGGAGCCGGGAGCTGCACGATCACCGCGTCGCAGCCGGGCGACGACACCTACGCCCCCGCCCCGTCGGTGCCGCGCGCCTTTGCCATCGCGAAGGCGGCGCAGACGATCAGCTTCGGAGCGCTCGCGGACAAGCAGGCGGGCGATCCCGACTTCGCGGTCAGTGCGAGCGCCTCGTCGGGGCTGACCGTGGGCTTCGCCGCCTCTGGCAACTGCACGGTCAGCAGCGCGACCGTCCATCTGACCGGAGCCGGGAGCTGCACGATCACGGCCTCGCAGGCGGGCAACGCGAACTTCGCCGCGGCCGCGCCGGTTGCCCGGACCTTCGCGATCGCGGCGCCGCCACCGCCGCCACCGCCCCCTCCGCCTCCGCGCACGTGCAAGGTGCCGAACGTCGTCGGGAAGACGCTCGCGCGCGCAAAGGCGCTGATCGTGCAGCGGCGCTGCCGCGTTGGGAGGATCAGCTACGCCGCCTCGCGCGCGCACAGACGAGGCATCGTGATCGCGCAGGGCAAGCGTCCCGGCCGCGTCGTCGCCGCGGGCACGAAGATCAGCCTGGTCGTCAGCCGGGGGCGCCGGCGCTGAGCCGGAGGCCGGCGGTCAGCGGCGCCTGAGCTCGACGACGAGCTCGCAGTCGAGCGCCTCGGCGATCCGCAGCAGCGTGTCGATCCTCGGCGGCCTGCCGCCGGACTCGAGGCGTGCGATCGCCGACTGGGTCGTGCCGGTCAGCGCGGCCAGCTCTTGCTGGGAGAGGCCGTGAGCCTTGCGCTGCTCGGCGACCCGCTGGGCGATCTGCGCGAAGAACCAGCCCTGGTCGGCGTCGACGTGTGCGAGCCGGGCACGTAGCTTTTCGAAGGTGTCGCCGCTCATTCGCCGTCTCATAGCGTAGATGAGATACGCCCGTTTCGACCGGCGGCCCGGCGGCTAGGAGCAGCGCGTGGACGGGCGCATGCTCGCCGCCGTCGCGGCGGCCCTGATCTCGGCGGGGGCGTGGGCCTGGAGCTCGCCGCAGGCCTCCGCCGCGCTGCCGGTGCAGGTCTTCACGCCGAGCGCGGACGCCGTCGTCGGCGCAGGTGCCCCGACACCGCACGCCCTGGCCGTGCGCGCCGCCCCGAGGAGCCGGGCGTACCTCCGCTTCAGGGTCGGAGACGTTCGGGGCGGCGTCGCCTCGACGAGTCTGCGGCTGCGCGTGCTCGGTCCCGGCCGGGCGCTGCTGCAGGTGCGGGCGGTCTCGAACCGCCTCTGGAGCGAGCGCACGCTCGGTCCTCGGAACGCGCCGCGGCTCGGACGCGTGCTCGCCCACGGCTGGGCGCGGTCCGGCTGGGTGACGTTCGACCTCGGCGACGCCGTGAACGGGCCGGGGGTCTTCCAGCTCGCGCTCGTCGCGGCGCGCGGCCAGGTCTCGGTCGCCTCGCGGGAGTCGCCGTGGAAGCCGCGGCTGCGGCTCGGGATCGCGCCGCTCCTACTCGCGGCGGGCGACATCGGCTCCTGCAACACGGACGGAGACGACTCGACGGGCCTGCTCCTCGAAGGCGTGCCCGCGACGATCGCCGCGCTCGGCGACCTGGCCTATCCGCGCGGGACGGCCGAGCAGTTCGCCGACTGCTACGACCCGTCCTGGGGCCCGTACCGCTCGCGCACCCGTCCGGCCGCCGGGAATCACGACTTCGCCACCCCGGGCGCGGCGCCGTACTTCGCCTACTGGGGCTCGCTCGCGGGCCTGGCCGGCGCGGGGTACTACAGCTACGAGCTCGGGAGCTGGCACGTCGTCGTGCTGAACAGCAACTGCCGCTTCGTCTCCTGCTCGCCCGGCTCGCCGCAGGAGACCTGGCTGCGCGACGACCTCGCCCGCAACCGTGCAGCCTGCACGCTCGCGTACTTCCACCACCCGCTCTTCTCGTCGACCCGCGGGACGGCGACTCTCGCGGTGCAGCCGCTCTGGCAGGACCTCTACGACGCAGGCGCCGACGTCGTTCTCAACGGCCACGCGCACAACTACCAGCGCTTCGCGCCGCAGTCGCCGAAGGGCGCAGCCGACCCCGACCGCGGGATCCGCGAGTTCGTCGTCGGCACCGGCGGCAACAGCCACCATGCCGTCGGCCCGCCGATCGCGAACCAGGAGAGCACGAACGACACGGTCTTCGGCGTTCTCCGGCTGATGCTGCTGGAGCGCGGCTACGAGTGGCGCTTCGTCCCGCAGCGGGGCGCCTTCTTCGCGGACTCCGGCAGCGGCGCGTGCCACTGAGCGGGCCGTGCTGGCCTTGTGCGTAAATCGCGAACACGCTATACATAGCAGTAATGAGATACCGGCCGGGCAGCGCGATGCACCTGACGGTCGGCGCGATCCTGATCGCCGCGGTGGCGGGGCTCGCCGTGACGGCGGCCGCCGACGACAGCTACTTCGGCAACGACCGGATCACGCACTGGGAGGTGCTCACGACCCGCACCGGGCCGGGCACCGTCGCGGTGTTCCTCGCCGGCGCGGGAGTCGCCGGGGCCCTCGCTCTCGGGTGTCTCGTTCGCGGCCTGCTTCCCAGGGGTCGCGCCTTCGCGCTTCCGCTGGTGCTGGTCGTGCCGTCGTTCGCGATCGCGTTTCTGCTCGCCTGGGTGACGCTCGTCGGAGGCGACTAGCTCCGCGATGCGGCTCGCCGTGGTGGCACCCGCGTATCTCGCAGTGATGGCCGCGCTGGTCTACGGCGTGCTCGAGCCCGACCGGCTCTCGGACACTCGCTTCGCGACCGCCGCGCTGGTCGTCGCTGCGATCCACGTGGCACTCGGCCTGTTGGCGGCGCGCTGGTGGGCGGTCGCGCTGCCGGTGCTCGCGGTC
>DASSQK010000092.1:0-15062 GCA_035702555.1 Gaiellaceae bacterium
AACGGCGATCTGCCGCGCCTTGGCGCCCGTCCGGTAGTGGATGTGCGCCGCGGTCACATCGGCGAGGCCGGTCTCGGTGATCCTCCAGCAGATCCGGCCCTGGCCGACGTTCGACTGCGCCGTGAAGCTACCGGCGCCCGAAGCGTTCGGCGGCACCGGGACGAGCCCCGCGGTGACCGCCCGCCCGCCGCGCGACCAGCTCAGCCGCTGCTTCGGGCAGAGCCCGCCGACCGGGTTCACGATGTCGGCCGAATGGCGGGTGCGATGCGCGCGGATCACGGCGCGGTCCGCGGTCGTGATGTGGACGTAAGGCCTCGAGACCCCGGCCCTCGTCGCGTGGCAGATGACCGTCTTGTGCGCAGACGTTGCGGCCTGCGCGCTGTAGCCCGCGAGCACGAGCATCGCAGTCGCGAGCAGCATTCCGTAGCGTCTCATAGGTATGTGTCCTCCCCTGGGTTGCTTGCCGACACCAGGGTTTTCCCGATTGCAAGCAATAGACCCCTCGGGAGGAACGGCTTTACAGCGTTCTTACACGGAACGCCTCAGACAGCGGGCTGATCGTCAAGAACCGCACGAGCGCGCTCGAGATTCTCGGCGTGCACGAGGATCTCCCGCGGCCCGGCGCCGCTCGACGCGGCGTCCGCGAGTCCGACCGCGTAGTTCGTCTTCTGCGCGATCGCGGGGATGCCCTCGCTGCGCAGGAGGGAGAGGATGATCTCGGCCTCGGGCTCCGAGCCCACAACCTGCAGAACCGACAGCTCCGCCACGAGACGAAGCCTAGAGGCTAGAGCCTGCCGGCCTCGATGATGCGCTCGAGAAACCGCTGCGTCCGCGGCTCCTTCGGGCGCGTGAAGATCTCCTCGGGCGGGCCTTCCTCCAGGATCAGGCCCTCCTCGAGGAAGCAGACCCGGTTCGCGATGTCGCGGGCGAACCCCATCTCGTGCGTCGCGATCACCATCGTCATGCCGCCCTGCGCGAGCTCGCGGATGACGTTCAGGACCTCCGCGACGAGCTCCGGGTCGAGCGCGCTCGTGACCTCGTCCAGCAGCATCAGCTCGGGGCGCATCGCGAGCGCGCGCACGATCGCGACGCGCTGCTGCTGCCCGCCCGAGAGCCGGTCCGGGTACTCGTCGCGACGGTCGGCGAGGCCGAAGCGGCCGAGCAGCTCGAGCGCCCGCTCCTCCGCCTCGCGGCGCGGGAGCTTGAGCACGTCGCGCGGGGCGAGCGTGACGTTGCGCAGCACGGTCATGTGCGGGAAGAGGTTGAACGCCTGGAAGACGATCCCGATCCGGCGGCGGACGGCGTTCACGTCCGCGCCCCGGCGGGTGATCTCCTGGTCGCCGAGCCAGATGCGCCCCGCGTCGAGCGGCTCGAGCAGGTTGACGCAGCGCAGCAGCGTCGACTTCCCGGAGCCCGAGGCTCCGATCAGGCAGACGACCTCGTGCTCGCCGACCTCCAGGTCGATCCCGCGCAGCACCTCGTGGTCGCCGAACGACTTGCGCACGCTCTCGAGATGCAGCGCGCTCATGCGAAGCCTCCGGCCGCCTGGCGGCGCCGCCGGTCGCGCGCGATCAGCCAATCGGTGAAGCGCGCGAGCGGGATCGTGAGCGCGACGAAGAGCGCGGCGGCGGCGAGGAAGGACCCGTACCTGAAGGTCGCGTTCGAGTAGATCTGCGACTGGTTGAACGCCTCGACCACGCCGAGCGTCCCGACGAGCGCGGTGTCCTTCTGGAGGCCGATGAAGTCGTTCAGCAGCGGAGGGATCACCCGGCGGATCGCCTGCGGCAGGATCACCCGTCGCAGCGCCTGGAAGCGCGAGAGGCCGAGCGAGCGAGCGGCAGCCTCCTGGCTCGGGTGCACGGACTCGATCCCGGCGCGGTAGACCTCGGCCACGTAGCCGCTGTAGACGAGGATCAGGCCGACTCCGGCCCAGAAGACCCGCGAGGTGGGCACGCCCGTCAGCTGCAGCGCGGGCGCGCCGAACCCGAGCAGCGCGATCACCAGAATCGTCGGGACCCCGCGCGCGAGGTCGCAGTAGACGACGGCTAGCGCCCGTAGCGGGAAGAAGACGGGCCCGGGCAGGCTGCGCAGGACGGCGATCACCAGCGCGAGGATCAGGATGCAGACCTCGCAGACGAGGAAGATCTTCACGTTGAGGACGAACGCGCGGGCGATGTCCGGGAACGAGTTCGAGATGTCGCCCCAGTCGAAGAAGGTGCGCTTGACCTCGGGCCAGCCCGCCGACTGCGTGACCGCGACGACCACGATCGCGACGAAGACCACGGTGCTGACGAGCGCGATCGCAACCCCGCGCGCGCCCTCGCCTTCGAAGTGCAGCCCGCCGAGGAGACGGGAACGGCGCTCTACTTCAGGATCGGCGCGCCGGCCTTCTGGATCCACTGCTGCTGCAGCCGCTTCAGCGTGCCGTTCGTGTCGAGCGTCGTCAGGACCTTGTCGACGCACGCGCGGAGGGAGTTGCCCTTCTGGAAGACGAGCCCGAAGTGCTCACCGCCCGGCTGCGTCGGGAACTGGCCGAGGATCTCGCCGTTCGGGACCTGCGCGGACGAGACGTAGAACGCCGTCGGCAGGTCGAGCACGAGCCCGTCGATCTGGCCGTTCTTCAGCGCCTGCACCGCCCCGGCGTTCTGCGGGAACACCGAGGGCTTCTTCGACGGCTTGATCACGTCCTGGATGAACTGGTAGCTCGTGGTGCCGAGCTGCGCGCCGAGCTCGTACGGCCTGAGCCCGGCCAGCGTCGTCACCTTCGCGATCGGCGTCCCCTTCAGCACCACCACCGCCTGGTTCTCGTCGTAGTAAGAGCGGCTGAAGTCGACCGTCTTCGCGCGCTCGGGCGTGACTGCGACCTGGTTGATGTCGAAGTCGAACGACTTCGGGCCCGGGGCGAACGAGGTGTTGAACGGGACGTACTTCCAGTCGACCTCGTCCTTCGAGAAGCCGAGCCCCTTCGCCACGGCGTACGCGACCGCGCTCTCGTAGCCCTTGCCGCTGCGCGGGTCGCTGACCTGCCACGGCTTGTGCGGGGTGCCGCCGTACCACGGGGGGTAGGCGGGGTTGTCGGTCCCGACGGTGAGGACGCCGCTCTTGACGAGGTTCAGGTCGGCCTTGGAGCAGCTGGCGCTCGCATTCGTGCCAGTGTTGGTGGAGCCCGACGACGCTTCCTTCTTCGTCCCGCAGCCTGCCGAGACGATCGCGAGCAGCGCGAGGAGCAGCGCGCCCGCCGCAAGGGAGATCGACCTCTTCCCGGTCACCGCGGGTGAGGCTAACACGGCCGCTCCTCACCGCCGTCGCACGCTGTCGCAACTCCCGTACGGAGGCCTAACAGATTCCTCATCGAACTCCGATATGAACGTGTCCATGAGGCATCCGGTCACCGTTTCCCGAGCCGTAGTCGCCGCGCTGGCGGCGCTGCTGCTCGTCGCAGCCGACGGCGCGGGCGCCGCGAAGCCGCGCCCCCTCCGGACGCCGACGGCCGGCGAGATCGAGGCGCTGGCGATGGACGGCTCCCGCATCGCCTACGACGTCGCCGGCGCATACGGAGCGGCGCAGCGCTGCAACGAGGTCTACGTCTGGAATCCCGTGCGCGGCACGAAGACGCGCGTGAGCGGCCGCGGCACCTGTCTCGCGGACACGACGAGCACCGGCGCCGGCGTCCGCGAGCTCGCACTGGCCGGCGGCCGCGTCGCGTGGATCGTGAACCAGGGCGGCAACAGCGAGAGCAACGACCACCTCTACGTCTCGTCGGTGGCGCAGCGCCACGAGCGCGTGCTCGCCACCGCCTTCCGGAGCGGCAGCGTCGACGGGATCCTGACCGGCAACTGGCTCGGCGGCCTCGTCGGAGCCGGGAGCTTCCTCGGCGTCGACCACTGGGCGACCGACTCCGCCGGCGCGGTCAGCTCGGCGAAGCTGCAGCGGATCGGCGCACGGCTCGGCGACCTCGCCCGCGGGAGCGACGCGATGCTCGCCAGGGCGACCGACGGGCGGCTCGTGGCCGTGCTGCGCGAGAACGGCTCGATCGGGCTCTACTCGACCCGCGGCGCGCTGCTGCGGACGGTGACGTCGAAGGGGGCCGCGACGGAGATCGCCGTGCGCGGCGACTACCTCGCGGTGCTGACGAAGGCCTGGGCGCTCGAGGTCTACAACTCGCACTCGGGCCGGCTCCTCAAGTCCTGGCGCGTCGCCCGCGGCGCGCAATCCCTGGACGTGAGCTCCGGGCTCGCCGCGTATGCGGCGCCGTTCCCGAGCACGCCCGGCGCGGCTCCGCGCGTCGTGCACGTCCGGCGTCTCAAGAGCGGCCGCGACCGGGTCCTGGCGACGACGCCGCCCGAGCTCGTGGGCGTCCGCCTCGAGCCGGCCGGCCTCGCCTACGCGTTCAGCCGGTTCGCCCCGGACCGCCCCGGCGCGGTCGTGTTCGTCCCGATGCGCTCGGTCGTCCGGACGCTGCGGGCGCGCTAGACGGCGTCGGTCGGCGAGCCTGCGCGAACTCTTACCGATTGTTTACGCCTCCTGCTCGTAACTACCGATGCGGAGATCACGTGTGCGGAGGATCATTCGAAGTGCGATGAAGCTCGTCGTTGTGATCCCGCTGGCGCTCCTGGCACTCGCTACGGGGGCGGCCGGCGCGCCGCCGGCGGCGAAGGTGAGGCCGGCGGCCGGCCCGATCGAGTCGCTCGCGATGGACGGGTCGCGCATCGCCTTCGACGTGCAGGGCAACCTGGCGCCGGCGGTGCGCCGCTGCAACAAGGTCTACGCCTGGAACGTCGCGACGGGCTCACTCGTCACCGTCAGCGGCAAGGGAACCTGCGAGGCCGACATTACGAGCACCGGCGCGGGCGTGGCCGAACTCGCGGTCGCCGGCTCCCGCGTCGCGTGGATCGTGAACCAGGGCGGCAACTCCGAGAAGGACGATTACCTCTACACGGCGGTTCTCCCCAAGGCCAAGGAGCGAAAGCTCGCGTCCGCGCTCAGAAGCGGCGGCGGGGCGTACGACGAGCCGTGGGTCGGCGGCTGGATCGGCGGCCTGACGGGATCCGGCCCGATCCTCGCCGTCAACCAGTGGATCACGGCTCAGGGTGGGGCGCTCGACACCGCGCGACTGCGCACGATCACCGGCGGCCTGCGCACCGTCGCCTCCGGACCACAGACTCTCCAGGCCGCCTCGACCGACGGCAAGCGCATCGCGGTGCAGCGCGAGGACGGCTCGGTGGCGCTCTACTCGAGCTCGGGGAAGCTGCTGCGGCGGGTGCAGCCCGCGACCCCCAGCGAAGTCGCGCTCGGCGGCGGCTACCTCGCCGTTCTGACGAAGGCGAACTCGATCGAGGTCTACTCCGCGACCACCGGCAAGCGGCTCTTCACCAGGCACCCGGCGAAGGGCGCCGCCTCGCTCGACGTCGAGGGCGGCCTCGCGGTCTACGCAGCCCCGAAGGCCGGCGGCCGCCAGCTTCGCACCGTGCACGTGCTGCGCCTGAAGACCGGCGAGGACACGGTGCTGACCACCCAGGCGCGCGGCGTCGTGGACGTGCAGATCGAGGCGCCCGGGATCGCGTACGCGGTGTCCACGGCCGGGTACAGGGGCGCGGTCGTCTTCGTCCCGATGAGCCGCGTGCTGCGCTAGGCCGCGACGGTCGCGAACTGCGGGATCACGTCGCTGCCGTAGGCGGCGAGCGTCTCGTCGGCGCGTTCGGTCATCAGGTAGATGTCGAACTGGTCGACGCCGATGCCCTCGAGCTCGCGCAGCTTCTCGGTGATCTGCTCCGAGTTGCCGAGCACGCAGAAGCGGTCGCAGATCTCGTCGGTGACGAACTCACCGTGCTTGGCGCCGACGCGGCTGTGATCCTTGTAGTCGTAGAACTTCCGCGCCTTGACGAAGTCCGTGAGCGCGTGCGGGATCTCGTCCGAGTCCTCGCCGTAGCGCTCGATCAGGTCCATCACGTGGTTCGAGACCATCGCGGGGAACCAGCGCACCTGGTCGCGCGCCTCCGCGAGGTCGTCGGAGACGTGGCTCGGAGCGCAGACGATGCACTTGAGCGCGTCGGGGTCGCGGCCCGCCTCCTCGGCGGCCTTGCGCGCGGTGCCCATGATCCACTGGATGATCTGCGGGTCGGCGAGCTGGATGATCACGCCGTCGCCGACGCGCCCGGCGACGCCGAGCGCGCGCGGCCCGTAGCCGGCGACGTGCATCGGGATGTCGGGCAGCTCGTCGCGGACCCACTCGAGCTTCAGCTCCTTGTCGTTCCACTCGACGGCGCGGCCGTTCATCAGGTCCTTGATCATCACGAGCCGGCGCTCGAACTCGGCCACCTTCACCGGCTTGAGGCCGACGACGCGGCGCGAGGAGTCGCCTCGGCCGATGCCCATCACCGCGCGGCCGTTCGAGACGTCGTGCAGCGTCGCGTACCAGCTCGCCGTGATGGTCGGCTCGCGGATGCCCGGGTTGGTGACGCAGTGGCCGAGCTTGATCGACTCGGTCTGCGTGGCCGCGATCGGGAGGAGCGCGTAGCTCTCCTGCCAGAGGATGTGCGAGTCGTACGTCCAGCCGTATTCGAAGCCGTTCTTCTCGCCGTTCTGCAGCACCTCGACGAGACGCGTGTACGGCGGGTCCGGCAGCGCGGTCACCCCGAAGCTCAACATCTGCTCCTCCTCACCCGGTCGCTGGCAGGGTGCTGAGCATATCTCCGCCTCGCGTCAGGATGGCGCGCGCCAGAAGGGCGGCACCCTGGAGGGCCGCACGGCCAGGAACGCAAGGGCCCACGCGGCCGCGACGAGGGCGAAGCCGAGCCGCCCCTGCCCGGGGAGCGAGAAGGTGAAGCCGACGAGCGGCGCGCCGACGAGGATCAGGAAGGTCGCGCAGCTGTTGACGAACCCGACAGCCGCGCCGGGGGCGTCGGGGCGGAGCGCCTGGGCCCCGGCGAACGCCGCCGCGAACGGCAGCCCGGCGGCCAGGCCGAGGAGCGCCGCGCCCGCGACCCGCAGGGCCAGCGGGATGTCGAGGAGCAGCAGGGCTGTTCCCGCAGCTCCGAGCAGCATGCTCACCCCGAGCAGCTGCGCGGCCTGCTTCGGTCGGTGCTGCAGGATCCTGCCGCCGAGCGGCCGGGTGACGATCCCGCCGAGGAGGGCGAGCGCGGCCACCGCGCCGGCCAGGCGCCGGCCGTAGCCGTCGTGCTGCAGCAGTGGGACGGCCCACGTCCCCACGATGACGCTGAGCCCGAACGAGGCGGTGTGCGCCGCCGCGAGCGGATAGAGCCGGCGGTCGCGGACGATCTCGCCGACGGGGGCCCCGCGGGTGCGCCGCCGCTCCCCGCGGCCCCGGTCCCGCGGCGCGAACGGCAGCGCCAGCAGCACCACCGCGGCGAAGACGAGCGCGGTCACGTACGGAGCCCGCCACTCGAGCGACGGGACGGCGAGCGGCACGACCGCGAGCGCGAGGCCGCCGCCGCCCACCCCTGCGGCGCCGTAGACCCCCTGCGAGCCCGGGGTGCCGACCGTGGCGCGGACGTACTCGCTCCCCGCGACGAACGCGATCCCGGTTCCGAGCCCCGTGACGAGGCGGCCGGCGACGGCGCCCGCGAATGCCGGGACGACGAGGAGGAAGGCGTTGCCGAGCGCGACGATCCCGAGCGCGACCATGCCGAGGATTCGGGCCCCGTGCTCGTCGACGAGCCTCCCGCCCGGGATCTGCATCGCCAGGTGCGTGACGAAGAGGGCGGTAGTGAGGAAGCCGATCGCCCCGAGCCGCACGTCGTAGTGGCTGGCGAGGACGTCCGCAGCCGGCCCGAGGTTCGCGATGTTGTAGCCGGCCGCCGCCCCGAGGGCCACCCCGGCGGCGATCGCCGCTAGCGGGCGCGAGTCGACTCCGTCACATGCACATCCAGCCGCCGTCGACGGTGAGGTTGAGTCCGTTGATCGCCTCATTCTCGAGCAGGAAGCGGCACGCGCTCACGACCTCGGCCATCGTGACGAGGCGTCCGATCGGCGTGCGCTGCACGAGCATCTGCAGCCGCTCCGGAGGCATGTTGACCCACTGCGGGCTGTCTCCCACGATGGCCGGGTGCACGGCGTTGATGCGCGTCGGCGCCAGCTCCCAGACTAGGGCGCGCACGAGGCTCGTGACTCCGCCGTTCACGGTCGTCACGGTCGTCGAGCCGGGGTACGGCCGGTCGCGGGCGAGGCCGCCGAAGATCAGGATCGAGGAGTCGTCGCGGAGCTTCGGCTTCAGCGCGTGGATCACCTCGGTGTAGCCGACGAGCTTGAGCGTGACCAGCCGCAGCGCGGCATCGATGTCGTACTCCTGCACGGTGTTCACGTCACGCTCGATCGCGGCGAGGACGAGGTGCTGGACGTCGCTCACCTCGGTGAGGTGAGCCGCGATCGCATGCGGCTCGGCCAGATCGAACCCGAGCCCGCGGGTGTTGCCGCCGATCTCCTTCGCCGCGGCGTCGGCGCGAGACTGCTCTCTTCCGGTGACGACGACGTCGCGGCCGTCGTCCGCGTAGGACTGCGCGAGCTCGCGGCCCTGTCCTTGCGTGCCGCCGACGATGACGACGGTGCCTGTGGCCATTCGCTCCTTCCTTTGTGCCGAGGGAGGGGGCTCGGCCCGCGCTGAGACGGGCCGAGCCGTGGGGGTTTCGATTCAGACGGCTGCCGCGGGCGCGGCCGCCCAGTCGGGCAGCAGCTCGCCTTCGGACAGGATGTGGTTCCGCGACTCGTCGAGCTTGGCGAAGACGTTGTCGAGGTTCGCCCCGACGAGCTCGCCGTTGCGCTTGACGGCGCGGCCGGCGACGAAGACCGAGTCGACGTTCGACGTGTCGGAGAAGACGACGATCGTCCCGATCGGGTCGACCATCGGCGCCGTGTTGATCGCGTTCACCTTCAACAGCACGAAGTCCGCCTGCTTGCCCGGCGTGAGCGAGCCGACCCGCTCCTCCAGGCCGATCGAGCGCGCGCCGTCGATCGTCGCGAACTCGAGCACGTCCTTATGCGTCAGCTGCGGCGCGAACGCGACGTCGGGCGTGTCGGTGAACTCGCAGATCCGGTCGTAGGCGAGCGCCGTCCGCATCTGCGTGAACATCTCGCCGGGCACGCTGGAGACGACGTCGACGCTGAGCGACGGCCGGACCCCGCGGGAGAGCATCTTCCCGGTCGGCGGCGGGCCGTGGCCCATCAGCATCTCGACGTAGGGCGCGATCGACGCCTTGCCGCCCGTCTCCGCGATCCAGTCCAGTTCCTGGTCGGTCAGGTCGGTCATGTGGATGTAGCAGACGTCGGGGCCCATCAGCCCGAGGTCGTGCATGTCCTTCACGGGCTCGTAGTGCAGGTTGTGCAGCCGCATGCCGACGTGCACGCTGATCATGATTCCCAGCTCGCGCGCGAGCGCCCAGTCGTGCTTGGCCACGTCGGCGTTGACGTTGCCGGGCTGGCGGGCGGCCATGGCGAGGGTGATCAGCCCGTCGTCCGAGGAGAAGTACGTGTCGCGGAGCCGCCGGATGTCCTCGGGGTGGTTGAGCTCACTCATCATCCACCACTCGCCGCCCGTGGGCATGCCGTTGGCGTAGACGGCCCGGATGCCGGCGTCCTTGAGGCCCTGGATCGCCGCGTCCGAGTGATCGGGCGTGTTGCTGATGTGCGACCAGTCGAGCAGGGTCGTCACGCCGCCGTTCAGCGCCTCGAGCGCGCCGGCGTAGTCCCCGATGTACACGTCCTCCGGGCGGTAGTGGCCGCCGACGCTACCGAGCATGACGGCGAAGTAGTGGTCGAGCGTGCAGCTCGGGAGGACGCCGCGGACGGGCGTCTGCCAGGTGTGCCGGTGCGTGTCGACGAAGCCCGGCATGACGATCATCCCGGCCGCGTCGATCTCTTCGGCCTCGGACGCTGCGATGTTCCGACCGACTTCGACGATCGCGCCGTCCTCGACGAGAACATCGCCGTTCGGGATGTCGCCGACGTCGGGGTCCATCGAGACGACGAAGCCGTTGCGGATCAAAAGGCGTTGCGAGCTCATGCCCCTCTTCTCCTTGGCTTAGCGTGACAACGGAATGCGCGGCCGCGAGCCCGCGCATTGTTCAGCGAGCATAAACGCATGCCGACCGGGCAGTCAACGCGGCCCCGGATGATCCCCCGTGCGTGAAGCAGCGCTGAACGCTCCGGCCGATCGCGGCGTTGCCGTTCGGTCATGGTTGACACTTTCAGGCCCGCGTGAGCAGAATTGGCCTCTGTCAGGGGCTACCCCTCAAAGCAGCGGGTGAGCGCGCGCAACGGCACCGAGGGGATTGCGCTGCACGCGGGCCGCCGCATGACCTCGCTCCTGACCGACGCGCTCGTCGGATCGCGCTTCCTGTCCATCTGGATCGCGACCGGCGTGTTGCTCCTCGTCGCGAGGATCATCGCGCCGGAGTCGCTGCAGAACACGTCGTGGTCCTTCGTCCTGCCGTACATGACGGTCCTCGCGATCGCGGCGCTCGGCCAGATGCTCGTGATCATGCATGCGGGAATCGATCTCTCGACTCCGGGGGTGATGTTCCTCGGCGGCTACCTGATCGTCGGCGTCGGCAACCACTCGGACAGCCGCCTCTGGATCGCCGTGCTCGCCTGTCTCGGCCTCGGCGTGCTCGTCGGCCTCGTCAACGGGATCCTCGTCGGGATCCTGCGCTTGAACCCGTTGATCGTGACGCTCGCCGTCGGCCAGATCGTCCTGGCCGAGGGCCTGCGCTACTCCAACGGGCTCGCGGAGGCCGAGGTGCCGTCGCGGCTCTCGGGCTTTGCGGAGAAGCGGCCGCTCGACACCAGCGCAATCTTCTGGACGGGCGCCGCCGTCACCGTCGCGGTCGCGCTCCTGCTGCGCTACACCGCGGCCGGCCGGCGCTTCCAGGCCGTGGGAGCGAACCCGCGGGCCGCGTGGATGGCCGGCGTCCACATCCGCGCCCACGTCGTCTTCGCCTACACGGCGGCCGGCACGCTCTATGCGCTGGCGGCGGTGCTGCTCGCCTCCATCCGCTCGAGCGTCGACCCCGCGTTCGGCGCCTCGTACCTGCTGGCGCCGATCGCTGCCGTCGTCATCGCCGGCGCTTCGCTCTCGGGTGGGTTGGCGAGCGCGACCTCGACCTGGGTCGCCGCGTTCGCCCTGACCCTGCTGAACCAGCTGTTGCTCATCAAGGGCCTCTCGTCGGGGATGCAATTCATCGTCTTCGGCGCGGCCATCATCGTCGGGATGCTGATCTCGGGAGACAGGATCGCGTCGCTCCTCGGGCGCCTTCTGCGGCCGCGAGCGGCGCCGACGCGCATCGCCTCGGGGGTCGAACAGGACACGGGTTGAAGGAACGAAAGGAGGAGGGAAATGCAGGTACCAAAGGTGAGCGAGGGGAGGCGATGGCTGGGCGTTGCCGTCGCGCTAGCCGTCGTCGCGCTGTTCGTCGTCGCGGCCGCCCTCGGTAGCACCAGCAGCACGAAGTCGTCGGGGTCGGCGAAGGCACAGGCGAAGGGCGGCTACGGCGAGGTCTACAAGGCCGACCCGAAGATCCTCGCGAAGACGCTCTTCGATGCGAAGCTCCTCCCGCCCCCGGGGATGGCCCGCAACATCGCGCTGGCCGCCTTCGGCCGGGCGAGCAAGAAGGTCAACTACAACCTCGCGCTGAAGTGCTGGAAGAACGACGGCTGCAACACCGGTACGGGCGGCAAGCTCAAGGTCGCCTACGTCGAGCCGTTCGGCGAGAACGTGTACCGCCACATCTCGAAGATGGAGTTCATCCTCCAGGCGCTCACGTACAAGTCGATCGGAAAGATCATCTACCGGACCGCCCACTCCGACCTGAACAAGGCACTGGCGGACTTCAGGGCGATGATCGCCCAGCACGTCGACGCCATCGTCACCTACCCGGACTACGCCGACGCGGAGTTGCCGGTGTTCAGGGAGGCAAAGCGCGCGCACATCCCCGTCGCGACCTACGCCTGGGGCTACGTCAGCGGGCCGGGCACGAACTACACGACTGTCGTCGGTGAGAACGTCTGCAAGCTCGGCCGGGCGTACGCGAAGATCATGAACAAGTACGTCAAGTCCGGCGAGATCGCGTTCATGGGCGGCTTCCCGGGCAACCCGCTGTCGGCGGGCTGGCAGAAGTGCGAGCGGCCGGCGCTGAACAAGAGCATCAAGGTCGTCGCCGCCGAGCCGACCAACTGGGACGCCTCCAAGGTCCAGCAGGTCGTCGCGGGAATCCTCGCCGCGCACCCGAAGATCAAGGGTTGGAGCTACGAGTACGGCCTCGGCATGGCCCAGGGCGCGTTCAGGGCGTACAAGGCCGCCAACAAGCCGTTCAACGCCGTGCTGACCCTGCGGACGGATGACGTCGGCATGGGCTGCAAGACGCGAGCCCTCCACAACCCGAAGCTGAAGGTCTACTACTACACGGCCGGGAACTCGCAGATCCGCGTCGCGTTGACGTCGCTGATGATGCGGCTCAAGGGCGCCAAGATCCCGCCGAAGATCGTGTTCCCGATCCAGCTGCAGAACGAGGCCAAGCGGACCGAGTGCGTGAAGGGCTACCCGCAGGAGGCCTCCGCCACCTCGCTCGTGCCGCTGAAGCTCCTGCACCGGATGTACCCCTAGGAGGTACGAGCAAGCCACCAGCAACCGATGTCGACTCCCGGGCCCGAGAGCCCCGTGGTGCTTTCCCTGCGGGGCGTGTCGAAGGCGTTCGGAGCGGTGCAAGCCGTCCGCGACGTCAGCTTCGACTGCCGCGAAGGCGAGATCCACGCCCTCGTCGGGGAGAACGGGTCCGGGAAGTCGACGTTGCTGGGGATCGCGAGCGGCTTCCTCTCCCCCGACGGGGGTGAGATCGAGATCGGCGGCCGCCAGCGGCGGCGCGGCTCTCCGGCGGAGGCCAGGAAGTCCGGCCTCGGCATGGCCTACCAGACCTACTCGCACGTCCTTCCGCTCTCGGTGGCGGAGAATCTCTACCTCGCCGTGCCCGGCGACGGGCGGCCGCCCCACCGGAGGCTGGAGCGGTGGGCCGCGTCGACGCTCGCGGAGTACGGGCTCGACGTCCCGGTGACGGCCCCGGTCGGGTCGCTGTCGCTCGCGCAACGGCAGCTGCTCGAGGTCGTCAAGTCGCTGCTGGCGAAGCCGAAGGTGCTCCTGCTCGACGAGCCCACGACCGCGCTCGGCCCCCAGGAGGTCGACCAGCTCCACACCCTCGTGCGGGAGCGCAGCGGGGGCGGGGTCGGAATCGTCTACGTCAGCCACCGGCTCCCGGAGGTGCTCGGGATCGCCGACCGCATCAGCGTCCTTCGCGACGGCGTGAAGCAGGGAACCTTCGACGCGGCCGGGATGACCGAGGAGGGACTGGTCGCGCACATGATCGGCCGGCCGCTGCAGCTCGCGTTCCCCGACCGCGAGGGCGACGGGCGCGAGCCGGAGGCGCTGCTCGACGTGTCGGGGCTCCGCGGCGAGCGCTTCGGCCCCGTCGACCTCAAAGTCGAGAAGGGCGAGATCCTCGGTCTCGCCGGTGCCGAGGGAAACGGCCAGGTGCAGTTCCTGCGTGCACTCGCAGGTGTCGAGCGCGCCGCGGGCAGCGTGACCTGCGACGGCGCGGAGCTGAGCACGAAGTCACCGCTCACCGCCCTGCGCGCGGGAGTCGTGCTCCTCAGCGGCGACCGCTCGAGCGAGTCGCTGTTCCCGGTCCTGAGCGTCCGCACGAACACGACGATCCAGGTGCTGCGCTCGCTCGGGAGCATGGGGTTTCTGCGGCGCGGGCGCGAGCGGCGCACCGTCGACGAGATGGGGCGGCGGCTCCGTATCCGGATGGCGTCGATCGAGCAGCCGGTGCAGTCGCTCTCCGGCGGGAACCAGCAGAAGGTCTCGCTGACGCGCCCGTTCCTCCGCGGGAACGTGAAGGTGATCCTCGCCGAGGAGCCGACGCAGGGCGTCGACGTCGGCGCGCGCTTCGACATCTACGAGGCGCTGAGGGCGAAGGCCGACGAGGGCGTCGCACTGATCGTCAAGTCGAGCGACCCGCTCGAGCTCGCGGGGCTCTGCGACCGTGTGGTGGTGATGTCGCGCGGGCGGATCGTCGACGAGATCCGCGGCGACGAGCTCGGCGAGCGCCGCATCGTCGAGGCGATCGTCGGCGGGGACGCCCTGAGGACCGGAGCCGCCTCGTGAGGTTCCGCGGCTGGATCCCGCTCGTCCTGCTCAGCCTGCTGATCGTCGCGGTCGGCGCGTACACGTCCGTGCGCCAGGACGCGTTCCTCACGCAGTACAACATCAACAACCTGCTGCTCGCCACGATGCCCCTTGCGCTCGTCGCGATCGGCCAGACCACGGCCATGCTCGTCGGCGGCTTCGACGTCTCGGTCGCGGCGCTCGTGACGATGTGCGTCGTCACCGCGTCGTTCACCCTCACCGACGGCAAGTCGGGGTTCGGGCTCTTCCTCGGCTCGCTCGCGATCCTCGGTGTCGGGCTCGCAACCGGGATCTTCAACGCGACGCTGATCCGCGTCCTCAAGCTTCCCTCGATCATCGCCACGCTGGGCACGCTCAGCATCCTCGAGGGCGCCTCGCTCCTGCTGCGCGATCACCCTGAGGGCGAGATCAACTTCGACGTCGTCACCGCGCTGGACACGACGAGATTCGGGTTCATGCCGCTCGCCTTCCTCGGCGTGGTCGCCCTCGTGGTGCTCGCCGACCTGTGGCTCTACCGCACGCGCACGGGAATGTCCGTGCGAGCGGTCGGCCTCGACGAGGCCTCGTCCCGCCGCCTCGGGATGTCGACCGGGATCATCGTGTTCCTCGCCTTCGTCGTGTGCGCGCTGATGGCGTCGGTGGCCGGCTTCTACGAGGCGGCGCAGGTACAGATCGGCTCGCCGATCATCGGGGACTATGCGCTCACGAGCATCGCCGCGGCCGTGCTCGGCGGCGCGAGCCTCGCCGGCGGTCGCGGCTCCTACGTGGGGACGCTGCTCGCCGCGCTCTTCCTCTCGCTGATCAACAACGTCCTGCCGCTCTTCCAGCAGCCGACCGAGTACGCGGAGATGACGATCGGAGCGCTGATCCTGCT
>DASSQK010000093.1:0-5632 GCA_035702555.1 Gaiellaceae bacterium
CAGCGCCGCGGCCAGGCGCGCGTCGAGCCGCTCGTCCTTCGAGGCGTACGAGCCGAGCCCCGGCGGCACGCCGTGCGCCCGCACTTCGACCACCCCCCCGACGGTGTCGCGCTCGGCCCGCGCCTCGTCGATCCGCTGCTCGAGCGCCTCCGTCACCACGCGGCCGAGGACGTCGACGCCGATCTCCGCCAGCAGCGCCTTCGCGACCGCGCCGGCGGCCACCGCGACCGCGGTCTGCCGCGCGCTGGCGCGCTCCAGTGCGTCGCGGGCGTCCGCGAGCCCGTACTTGAGCGACCCGGCGAGGTCGGCGTGCCCGGGCCGCGGCAGCGTCACCGGCTTCGAGCCCTTTCCGGCGGCCTCTCCCTCCGGCGGCCACGGGTCCATCCCCCACGTCCAGTTCCTGTGGTCGAGGTTGCGGACGACGAGCGCGAGCGGCGTGCCGAGCGTGCGCCCGTGCCGCAGGCCGGCAAGCACCTCGACCGTGTCCTGCTCCAGCTGCTGCCGTGGGCTGCGGCCGTAGCCCTGCTGGCGGCGCGCAAGGTCGGCGTCGATCGCGCCGCGGTCGAGCACGAGCCCCGCCGGCAGACCGCCGACGATCGCCACGAGCGCGGGCCCGTGGGACTCGCCTGCGGTCGCGAGCGTGAGGGTCACGTCTCCAAGCCTAAGGCGCCGCGCATCGCGCCGACGGGCGCGGCGAGGCCGGTCCAGCGCTCGAAGGAGGCCGCGCCCTGGCGGACGAGCGCCTCGAGCCCGTCGACGACCTCGCAGCCGGCGGCCCGGGCGGCGGCGACCAGGGCCGTCTCGCGGCCGTCGGCGTAGTACGCGAGGTCGACCACGGCCTGTTCCGCCAGCGGCCGCACGAGCAGCTCGTCCCGCACCGGCGTGGCGTTCACGACCAGGTCGCAGCCGTCGGCGTCGGGCGGCCACGTCCCCCCGCGGGAGAAGACTCGCACCTCGCCGCGCAGCCCCGGCCGCAGCGCCTTCGCAGCGCCGCCCGCGCCGATCAGGCACACCCGTTCCGAGGGGAGACCGGCGACGATCTCCACGTCGGTGTTGAAGCCGAGCACGCGGCCGTCGCGGAACAGCAGCGTGTTGATCGCCACCCCGTTGGCCTCGTCGCAGAGCAGGGCGGCCGCCTCCTTGTGGGGGATCGTCACGTTGGCGCCCCGGAATCCGGCCCCCGGAAGCCCGCGCACGGTCTCCGCGAGCGCCTCCGGCTCGACCTCGATCGCCACGTACTCCCAGTCGAGGCTCGCCTCGGCGAAGGCGGCGTTCTGCATCCGCGGCGAGAGCGACTCGGCGACCGGCTTGCCGAGCAGCGCGACCCGACTCATCGGTAGCCGTGCTCGCGCTTGTAGCGCTCGAAGGCGGCCGCGTCCGCCGTGAAGAAATGGTGCTTCTTGTCAGGCTTCGCGACGAAGTAGAGGTAGTCGACCTTCGCCGGGTGCGCGGCGGCCTGGATCGACGCGAGCCCGGGGCTGCCGATCGGCGTCGGCGGCAGGCCGGTGTGGAGCCGCAGGTTGTACGGCGTCGGGTCGGCGAGCTGGGACTCGTGGATCGACTCGGTGCCGGGGATGTCGAGCCCGTAGCGCAGCGCCGCGTCGATCCCGAGCGGCATCCGCGCGTGCAGCCGGTTGTAGATCACCGCGGAGACCAGCTGGCGCTCCTCCGGCGCGGGCGTCTCGCGCTCGACCATCGACGCGATCGTCAGCACGTCGTACGGCGTCAGGTTCTTCGAGCGCGCGTACGCGAGGTTCACCTTCGCCCAGTTCGTCCGGAACGCCTTCAGCTGCGACGCCACGAGCTGCGGCGAGGTCGTGCGCGCGGTGAAGTCGTAGGTCGCCGGGAACAGGAAGCCCTCCAGCGGCAGCCGCTTCGCGCCGAACCCCGGCTGGAGGCGCGGCCGCGCCGTGGCCGTGAGGTACGCACCCTCCTTCAGCCGCACCCGCTTCCCGCGCTCGCGGCGGGCGATGCGCGCCACCGCCGTCACGCGCGCGGCCATCTCCTTCCGCGTGAACCCCTCCGGGAAGACGATCCGGAACGGCTTCGGCGGAGGCACCACGGCGGTCGTGACCGGCGGCGGCTTGTCGGAGCCGCCGACGCTCGCGACGGCCACCCACGCGATCGCGAAGCCGACGACCAGGACGACGAGCGCGACGATGCGCCGCCGCCAGACGACCGACCTCGGCGTGCGCCTCGGCGGCCGAGGCCGCGGCGGCATCACTCCCTTGGGCTGCTCGACCACGCGAGGTAGCTGGACAGCAGATGGGCCGCGGCGCGCGCGTCCTCGGGGGCCTCGTCGGAACCGTGGGTCGCGGCGAGGCCGGTGGTGAAGCGCTCGTCGTAGCTCTCGACGGGCACGTCGAGCTGCGCGCGCAGCGCCTCGACGAAGGCGTCGGTCTCGCGCGCCTGCGCCCCGTGCTCGCCGCGCAGGGTCAGCGGCAGGCCGACGACCACTCGCTCCGCTGCCTGCTCCCGCACGATCCGCGCGAGCTGCTCGAGGCCGGCGTCGCTGGCGGCCCGCTCGACGACTCCGAGCGGGCGTGCGATCGTGCCGGTGGGGTCGGAGACGGCCACGCCCGTTCTCGCTGCCCCGTAGTCGAGAGCGACAACCTTCAAGCGAGAGCCCGCCGCAGCGCCTCCTCCGCCTTCGCGAGGGCGTCGCCGAGCTTCGCGGGGTCGCGGCCGCCGGCGCGCGCCATCGTCGGCCGTCCGCCCCCGCCGCCCCCGACCTCGGCCGCGGCCTCCTTGATCACGGCCACCGCGTCGATCCGGCCCTCGAGCGAGCGGTCGAAGTTCGCGACGAGATGCACGCGTCCGTCCTCGGTCGCGCCCAGCACCACCGCGGCCGGCGTGCGCGCCTGCTTGATCCGGTCGGACTCCTCCAGGAGCGCGTCCGCGTCCACGCCGACGGCCTGGCCGACGAACACGTGGACGCCGCCGATCTCCTCCTCGCTGCGCGGCTCGACCGAGACCTCGGCCTTCTCCTCGCGCTTCGGCCCCTCGCGCCGCGCGCGCTCGAGCTCGGCGCGCAGCTCCTCCGCCTCGTGCGCGCGGCCGTGCAGCAGCGCGTAGGCCTCGCCCGAGGTGACTGCCTCGATCCGCCGCGTGCCCGAGCCGACGGAGCTCTCCGAGGTGATCACGAACGGGCCGATCTCCGCGGTCGCCCGGACGTGCGTGCCGCCGCACAGCTCCCGCGAGAGCCCGGCGATGTCGACGACGCGAACCTCGTCGCCGTACTTCTCGCCGAACAGCATCATCGCCCCGAGCCGCCGCGCCTCGTCGATCGGCACGACGTACGCGCGCACGGGCAGGTTGCGGAAAACGGCCTCGTTGACCCGCCGCTCGATCTCCACGCGCTCCTCCGCAGACACCGGCTGCGGGTGCGCGAAGTCGAAGCGGAGCTTGTCCGGCCGCACCGCCGAGCCCGCCTGGCGCGCGTGCTCGCCCAGCACCTCCTGCAGCGCCTTGTGCAGCAGGTGCGTCGCGGTGTGGTTCGCCATCGTCGGGAAGCGGACGGGCCAGGGGACGACGGCGCGCACGCGCATGCCCTCGCGGAAGCCCTCGCCCTGGAAGGTCAGCACCTGGTCGTCGCCGGGAAGGCGCGTCGCCGCGACGAGGTCGGCCCGCGCGCCGGTCTCCTCGTCCTCGATGAACCCCGCGTCGCTCACCTGGCCGCCGCCCTCCGGGTAGAAGGGCGACTGCTCGAGCTTCGCCTGGAAACGCCCGTCGCCGAGGTCCTCGTAGGCGAGGATCGCCGTCAGCGCCTCGGTCTTCTCGTAGCCGACGAACTCGCTGCGCACGTCGGCGCTGACCCGGACGTCGACCTCGCGGACCGCCTTGCGGGAGCGCGTCCGCTGCTCCTCCATCAGCGTGCGGAAGCCGTCCTCGTCGACCGGAAGCCCGCGCTCGCGCGCCAGCTCCTGCGTCAGCTCGAGCGGAAAGCCGTAGGTGTCGTGGAGGCGGAAAGCCTCGTCGCCCGAGATCTCGCCGTCGGCGGCGGCCTCCTCGAAGAGCGTGAGCCCGCGCGCGAGGGTCTCGCCGAAGCGCTCCTCCTCCGCGGCGAGCACGCGCCCGATCTCCTCCTCGCGCTCGCGCAGCTCGGGGTAGGCGTCCTCCATCTGCGAGATCACGTGCGCCGCGAGGCCACCGAGGAATGGCGGCTCGAGGCCGATCCGGCCCGCCTGCTGGACCGCGCGCCGGATGATGCGCCGCATCACGTAGCCGCGGCCCTCGTTCGAGGGCGTGACGCCGTCGGCGGCGAGGAACGTCATCCCGCGCCCGTGGTCGGCGAGGATCCTGTGCGCCTTGGTGGCCTGGTCGCTCTCGCCGTAGGCGACGCCCGACTCCGCCGCGAGCCACGCCATGATCTGCTGGTAGCCGTCGGTGTCGTAGACCGAGTCGACCCCCTGCAGGATCCGCGCGCCGCGCTCGATCCCGAGGCCGGTGTCGATGTTCTGCTCGGGCAGCGGCGTCAGCGAGCCGTCCGCGTGCAGCTCGAACTCCATGAAGACGAGGTTCCAGAACTCGAGGAACCGGTCGCACTCGCAGCCCGGCTGACAGGTCGGGCGGCCGCAGCCGACGCCCTCGCCCCAGTCGTAGAACATCTCCGAGTCGGGCCCGCACGGCCCCGGGCCGCCGACCGACCAGAAATTGTCCGCGCGCGGGAGGCGCACGATCCGCTCCGGCGGCTGGCCCACGCGCTCCCAGGCCGCGACCGCGACCTCGTCCTCGTCGAGCCCGAGCTCCGGGTCGCCCGCGAACACGGTGACCCAGAGGCGCTCCGGGTCGACCTTCATGTGCTCGAACACGAACTCCCAGGCGAGGTCGACCGCGCCGTCCTTGAAGTACTGCCCGAACGAGAAGTTGCCCAGCATCTCGAAGAACGTGAGGTGGTATCCGTCGAGGCCGACCTGGTCGATGTCGGGCGTCCGGAAGACCTTCTGCACCGTGGTGACGAGCGGCGCCGGCGGCTCCTCGAAGCCGAGGAAGAACGGCATCAGCGGCTGCATCCCGGCCGAGATGAGCAGCGTCGAGCGGTCGTCGGCGCGCGGGATCAGCGAGTGCGAGGGCCGGAACTCGTGGCCCTTGGACTCGAAGAACGCGCGGAAGCCCGCGCGCAGCTCGGCGGTCGTGCGCATGGGTGCGATTCTACGGACGGTGGATTTCGGCACCGAGCGCTGGATCGAGGCGGGCGGCGCCCGGCTGTCCCTCCGGGTCTGGGGCGAGCTGACGGGCCGACCGGTCCTCTACTGGCACGGCGTCGGTCTTCGTTCTCGTGGCGGTGCCGCGACGCTCGGCGCTGCCGGCCCGGCGCTCGCCGGCGGCCACGGCCTCGGAGTCTTCGCGCTCGACCCGCCCGGATTCGGCCGCTCGCCCGCTCTCGATGCTTCGGGCTACCACCCGCATGCGCTCGCGGACCTCGTCCCGCCGCTCCTCGACGCGCTCGAGGTCGAGCGTGCCGCCTTCATGGGCTTCTCCTGGGGCGGCGACGTCGGCTGCCACGTCGCCGCGCGGCATCCCGAGCGGCTCACCTCGCTCGCGCTCCTCGACGCCGGCTACTGGGACCCACCGTTCGACCCGCTCCTGCCGTACGAGGACTACCTCGCCCGGAACGAGGCGCTGGCCCGGA
>DASSQK010000094.1:0-5456 GCA_035702555.1 Gaiellaceae bacterium
GAGGCCTTCCTGATCATCGTCTTCACGTACTTCTACACGGCGGTGCAGTTCAACCCGGTCGACCAGGCCGACAACCTGCGCAAGCACGGCGGCTACATCCCCGGCATCCGGCCCGGCCCGCCGACGGCGCAGTACCTCGACCGCGTGCTGACCCGGCTGACGCTGCCCGGCTCGATCTACCTCGCCGCGGTGGCAGTCCTGCCGAGCCTCTTCATCCGCTACGGCGGCTTCTCGCAGGCGACCTCGCGCGCCCTCGGCGGCACCTCGGTGCTGATCGTCGTCGGCGTCGCGCTCGACACGATGCGCCAGATGGAGTCGCAGATGATGATGCGCTCCTACGAAGGCTTCCTGAAGTAGTGGCGAACATCCTGCTGCTCGGCCCGCAGGGCGCCGGCAAGGGAACCCAGGGGAGGCTGATCGCGTCGGACCACGGCCTCCCGCACGTCGCGACCGGCGACATGCTGCGCACCGCGATGGCCGCGGACACGGAGCTCGGCCGCCGCGTGAAGCCGATCTACGACTCGGGCGGGCTCGTCCCGGACGACCTGATGATCGCGCTGATCCGCGAGCGCCTTGCGGAGGACGACGCGCGCCACGGGTTCGTCCTCGACGGCTTCCCGCGCACGATGCCGCAGGCGGAGGCGCTCGAGGAGATGCTGCGTGAGATCGGCCGCGACCTCGACGTCGTGCTGGAGTTCCAAGTACCCGACCTGGTCGGGCGCGAGCGGATGCTGAAGCGCGCAGCCGAGGAGGGCCGCACCGACGACACGCCCGAGGCGATCGAGGAGCGCCTGCGCCTGTACCACGAGGAGACGGAGCCGCTGATCGAGTACTACCGCTCGCGCGGGAACCTCGTCGGGATCCACGCCGACCAGCCGGTGGACAGGGTCTTCTCCGAGATCCAGCAGACTCTCGAGCAGGTGGCCGTCAGATGATCATCCGCAAGGCTGCGGGCGAGATCGAGCGCATGGCGCGTGCGGGCGAGGTGGTCGCGGACACGCTCGCGCTGATCGGCGAGCACGCCCGGCCCGGGGTGACGACGCAGGAGCTCGACGAGCTCGCCGACGAGCACATCCGCTCGCGCGGCGGAACGCCGACGTTCAAGGGCTACCGCGGCTACCCCGCCTCGATCTGCGTCTCGCCCAACGAGATGGTCGTCCACGGGATCCCCGGCCCTTACACGCTGAAGGACGGCGACATCCTCTCGGTCGACGTGGGCGTCACGCTCGACGGCTTCGTCGCCGACTCCGCGTATACGTTCCCGGTCGGCGACATCACGGCCGAGGCCGAGCACCTGCTCGAAGGCTGCCAGGGCGCGCTCGCCGCCGGAATCGAGCAGTGCCGGGTCGGCAACCGGCTCTCGGACATCTCGCACGCGATCCAGGCGGTGACCGAGGAGCAGGGCTTCTCCGTCGTGCGCAGCCTGGTCGGCCACGGCGTCGGCCGCGCGATGCACGAGGAGCCGCAGATCCCGAACTACGGCCAGCCCGGACGCGGGCCGCTGCTCGCGGAGGGCATGACCTTCGCGATCGAGCCGATGATCACGGCCGGAGGCCCGGACGTCGTGCTGCACGACGACGAGTGGTCGATCTCGAGCGCCGACGGCTCGCTGGCCGCGCATTTCGAGCACACCGTCGCGATCACCGCCGACGGCCCGCGCATCCTCACCGCTGCGACCTCGGCGGTCCACTCGTGAGCGGGTCGCGAGTCGAGCAGTACGCGAAGCTCCTCGTGGGGACGTGCATCGACGTCCAGCCGGGGTGGCAGGTGCTGGTCACCGGCGGTGTCCTCGCGCGGCCGTTGCTCGAGGCGGTCAGCCGCGAGGTCGCGCGGCACGGCGCCTACGCGGTTCAGCGCGCGAGCCTGACCGGCTCGGGGATCAACATCCCCTGGGCGCTCGAGGCCTCGGAGGAGCTGCTCGCCAAGCCGTCCGCGATCGACGCGTACGCGATCGACACCGCGGACGGGCTCGTCGCGGTCGAGGCCCCCGAGAACACCCGCGAGCTAAGCGCCGTTCCCGAGGAGCGGCTGGCGAAGATCCAGGCCGGGATGCGCCCGCACCTGGAGCGCGTGCTGACGCAGGACCTGAAGTGGGTCGGCTGCCAGTACCCGACCCCGGCGCTCGCGCAGGAGGCCGGGATGCCGCTCGCGCAGTTCGAGGACTTCCTCTACGGCGCCTGCCTGCTCGACTGGGATGCCGAGCGCGAGCGGATGAGCCGCTTCGCCGAGCGGTTCGAGCAGGCCGAGGAGGTCAGGCTGGTCGGCGCGGGAACCGACGTGCGGCTGAACGTCGCCGGGCGGCCGTTCTACGTCGACGCCGGCGGGGCGAACATGCCGGGGGGCGAGTTCTTCACCTCGCCGCAGGAGGACTCGGCAGAGGGCGAGGTCACCTTCGGCGAGTTCCCGGCGACGTACCTGGGCCGCGAGGTCGGGGGCATCCGCCTGCGGTTCGAGGGCGGCGTCGTCGTCGACGCCTCCGCGGAGGTCAACGAGGAGTACCTGCACGAGCTGCTCGACCGCGACGAGGGCGCGCGCCGGCTGGGCGAGCTCGGGATCGGCTGCAACCCCGGGATCACGCGCCACATGAAGAACACGCTCTTCGACGAGAAGATCGACGGCACCGTCCACCTCGCGCTCGGCAACGGGCTCCCGGACGTGGGTGGCAAGAACCAGAGCCAGATCCACTGGGACATCGTCAAGGACATGCGCCGCGACGGCAGCCGGATCGAGCTCGACGGCGAGGCGGTTCAGGAAGGCGGCCGCTGGCTCCTGTGATCTCTTGCTACCATTGCCACCCGCGGCGCAAGCCGTGTTTTTTCGTGTCTACAGAGTGAGAGGGATTGGCGCAGAAAGAAGAGAAGATCGAGGTGGAGGGCGAGGTCGTCGAGTCCCTTCCCAGCACCATGTTCAGGGTGCAGGTGGACGGCATGGACGGCACCGTCCTCGCGACGATCGCCGGCAAGATGCGCAAGCACTACATCCGCATCCTCCCGGGCGATCGCGTCAAGGTGGAGCTCTCCCCCTACGACCTCACACGCGGAAGGATCACGTACCGACACCGATGAAAGTCCGAGCCTCAGTCAAGCCCATGTGCGAGCGCTGCCGCGTGATCAAGCGGCACGGCAAGACCATGGTCATCTGCAGCAACCCCCGCCACAAGCAGCGGCAGGGGTAGGAGCGCCATGGCCAGAATCGCCGGAGTCAACCTCCCCAACCAGAAGCGGCTCGAGATCGGGCTGACCTACATCTACGGCATCGGCCGCTCGACCGCGCAGAAGATCTGCACCGACACCGGACTTTCGCGCGACGAGAAGATCAAGGACCTCACCGACGAGGAGATCACCAAGCTCCGCGAGTACATCGACGGCAACCTCCAGGTCGAGGGCGACCTGCGCCGCGAGCGCACGCAGGCGATCAAGCGCCTCGGCGAGATCGGCGCCTACCGCGGGATCCGCCACCGCCGCGGCCTCCCGGTGCGCGGCCAGCGGACGAAGACGAACGCCCGCACGCGCAAGGGCCCGAAGAAGACCGTCGGCCGCGGTAAGAAGGCAGCCGCGAGGTAGCCATGGCACCTCCGAGACGACAGGCGACCCGAGGTCGTGCGCGCCGCCGCGTGAAGAAGAACATCGCGATCGGCCAGGCGCACATCAAGACCTCCTTCAACAACACGATCGTCTCCCTCACCGACAACGAGGGGAACGTGATCGCGTGGGAGTCCGCCGGCTCGGCCGGCTTCAAGGGCTCGCGCAAGTCGACGCCGTTCGCCGCGCAGGTGACCGCCGACGCCTGTGCTCGCAAGGGCATGGAGCACGGCCTGCAGAAGGTCGAGGTCTTCGTCAAGGGCCCGGGCTCCGGCCGCGAGACCGCGATCCGCTCGCTCCAGGCCGCAGGCCTCGAGATCCTCGGCGTGAAGGACGTCACCCCGCAGGCGCACAACGGCGTCCGCCCGAAGAAGCGGAGGCGCGTCTGATGGCCCGCTCGATCGGCCCCAAGTGCCGCAACTGCCGCCGCGAGGGAATGAAGCTCTTCCTCAAGGGCGAGCGCTGCCTGACGGAGAAGTGCTCCGTCGAGCGCCGCAGCTACCCGCCGGGAGACCACGGCCGCGGCCGGATCAAGCAGTCGGAGTACCTGCTGCAGCTGCGCGAGAAGCAGAAGGCGCGGCGGTACTACGGCCTGCTCGAGAAGCAGTTCCGCACCTACTACAGCAAGGCCGCCAAGGGCTCGGGCATCACCGGCGAGGAGCTGCTGCGGATGCTCGAAACCCGGCTCGACAACGTCATCTACCGGCTCGGCTTCGCCGCCTCGCGTGCGCAGGCCCGCCAGCTCGTGCGCCACGGCCACTTCCAGGTCAACGGCCGTCGCGTGAACATCCCGAGCTACCAGGTGCGGCCGGACGACGTGATCAACCTTCGCCAGGGCAGCACCGCCGAGCAGGTCGTGCGCGACGCGACCGACCTGACGGCGTCGGTGACTCCGTGGCTGCAGGCCGACCACGACGGCCTCACCGGCAAGGTGCTCAAGTGGCCCGAGCGCGAGGAGATCGACACGCCGGTCCAGGAGTCGCTCATCGTCGAGCTCTACTCGAAGTAACGCTCGAAAGAAAGGAACGAATGGCAGTCCGAACCAGCTTGATGGAGTTCCAGATCCCGCGGATCGTCCACGAAGAGGTCGAGGACAACCGCGGTGTCTTCGTGATCGAGCCGCTCGACCGCGGCTTCGGCTACACGTTCGGCAACTCGCTGCGCCGCGTGCTGCTCTCCTCGCTGGAGGGCGCCGCCGTGACCTCGGTGAAGATCGAGGGCGTCGCGCACGAGTTCACGACGCTTCCCGGCGTCCGCGAGGACGTGACGGACATCCTGCTCAACTTCAAGAACCTGATCTGCCGGCTCCACGGCGAGTCCCCCGAGATCGAGGTCCGGCTCTCGAAGAAGGGTCCGGGCGCGGTCAAGGCCTCCGACATCGAGGCGCCGGCCGAGCTCGAGATCCTCAACCCCGACCTCGAGATCGCCAACCTCTCCGACAAGGGCAAGCTCGAGGTGACGCTCACGATCGGCCGCGGCCGCGGCTACGTGCCGGCGGAGCTGAACCGCGGGCCGGAGCACACGATCGGCGTGATCCCGATCGACTCGATCTTCTCGCCGGTGCGCCGCGTCTCGTACGACGTCGAGGCCGCCCGTGTCGGCCAGCGGACCGACTACGACAAGCTGCGGATCGACATCACCACCGACGGCTCGATCGACCCGCGCGAGTCGATCGGCCAGGCCGCCGAGATCCTGATCCGCCAGCTCGCGATCTTCACCGACCTCGACCGCATCGAGGGCTTCGGCGAGCAGGCCGCCGCCGAGGCGCAGGTCGAGCCGGCGCTCGCGCACGGGATGGAGAACTTCCCGATCGAGGAGCTCGAGCTGGGCGTGCGCTCGTACAACTGCCTCAAGCGCGTCGGCATCGAGACGATC
>DASSQK010000095.1:0-4567 GCA_035702555.1 Gaiellaceae bacterium
AGTACCACGTCGTCTGCCCGCACTGCTCGAAGGAGTTCGACGCGAAGCTCCTCGTCTCGGCCTCCGCTCCGGGTCCGCGCGGCTTCAAGTGCCCGCACTGCCGTCTCTTCGTCCCGCTCGACCGGGCCGAGACGACGCAGCCCGAAGAGCCCGCCGCCTAGCCTCCGCCTGCTAGCGCTGCGTCGGCCGCGCCTGGGCGAAGCGCCAGTGCCTGCCCTCGAGGTCCTGCGCGACGTACGAGGTGAAGCCGGTCCGCTCGATCTCCTGGACGATCGCCGCCCCCCGCTCGCGCGTGCGAGCGAGGTGCGCCTCGAGATCGTCGACGAAGACCCAGGGGGCGTGCGTGTCCCGCGCGAGATCGGCCTCGCCGGCGAGCGGCTCGATCATGAGCGACGCGCCGCCCGCCCGCAGCTCGATCCACGGGAAGCCGTACCGCTCGTCGGAGAGCGGGTCGTCGCCCTCCGGTAGGCCACTCGGCGCCTCGAATCCGAACGTGTCCGCCAGCCACCGGGTTGCCGCCGCCGGCCGCTCGTAGCGCAGCGTGAGCGCGAGCCGCGCCAGCTCGCGAGGTCGGCGCGGCGCCGAGTCGCGCCGCCGCATCCACGCGCCGAGCCACGGCGGCGTGACCGCGACGAACGACGACCCGCCGCGGTCCTTCCCGCCCTCGGCAACCGTGGCCTCGAGCCGCACCAGCGTTCCGCCGGCAGTCGCCTCAAAGCTGACGTCGATCGAGACGTCGTCCAGCGAGCTCTTCCACGCGACGCGCTCCCCCGGCTCCCACGCCGTGATGCGCGCGAGCTCGAGGGCGTCGTCCTCGTAGACCTCGAGGATCCGCCCGCCGACCCCGGGCTCCAGCCGCATCTCGACGAGCCGGCCGGAGTCGTACGCGTTGACCGGCCCGCGCACCCACCAGAGATCCAGCTCGTCCGTGAAGACCGTGAACGCCGTCTGCGGGTCCGCGGCCACCTCGACGCTGGAGGAGCGTGTCCGGGGCTCGCTCACGCGCTCCCTCTCCGCTCGACGTGGCGCTTGAAGGACGCGAGCTGCTCGTCGCTCGCCGCCTGCAGCTCGTCGAGCCAGTCCCGCAGCGGGGCGACCGACTCGGGCCGCAGCCAGAAGACCCGGCCGCGGGCGTCCTCGGCCGGGCGCTCGTCGGCCACGATCCCGGCCTGGAGCAGGACGCGGAGGTGGCGGCTCATCGCCGGCGCCGAGGTTCCGGATGCCGCCGCGAGCTCGCCGGCCCGGTGCGGGCGCTCGCGCAGCAGCTGCACGACGCGCCGCCTCGTCGGGTCGGCGAGCGCCGTCAGCACCGGTGCGAGCTCGGTTGCCATCCAGCGGAAAAGTTAACAGATTGCGAAACTAGTTGCTACCCGGCGAACGACGTGCGCAGCCCGGCGAGCCGCGCGTGCGCGGGGCTGCCGCCGAGCACGAAGACCCGCACCGCGTTCCTGCCCGGCCGGAACGCCGACTCCGGCGCGAGCAGCGAGAAGCGCACCGGGCCGCCGCCGGGGTCCCGGTAGGCCTCGCTCACCGCGGCGACGCGGCCGTTCAGCGCGACCGCAACCGCCTCGCCCGGGCGCACCCCGGACAGCGTCCCCGCGAGCGGCGAGGGCACGAGCACCGACCGGCGCGGGTAGTGCAGCAGCAGCCTGCTGCCCACCGCGTCGACGTGGGCCGAGGCACCGCCCGCGGACGCGGCGGCGAGCGTCGAGACGCGCGTGCCGACGAGATGCCGGTACGCGCCGGTCCCCGCGAACTCGGGCCCCCAGGAGCCGCTGCCGAAGAGGCCGAGCTGGCGGGCAAGGGACGCCTGGCGCTGCGCGAGCGCGGCCGGGTACGAGACTGCCACGCCCGCGACGTTCACGCGCGTCGGCGGCCGCGTGCCCGAGAGGACCGAGCGCCCGTCGACCCGCCACGGGATCTTCACGCCGAGCGCGTCGGCGACCGTGGGCAGGATGTCGACCGTCTGGACGTGCGCGTCCACCACGCGCGCCTGTCCCTGGTTCGGGACGCGCACGAACAGCGGCGTGAACGCGAGCTCTGCGAGGTTCGTCCTCGTCGGGTGCCGCCGCAGGTCGCCGCCGCGGAAGCTGACGCCGTGGTCGGCGGTGACCACGACGAGCGCCTTGTCCCAGAGCCCGGTCCGGTGCAGGCGGCGAAGGAACGTGCCGAGCAGCCGGTCGCTGAAGCCGACCTGCAGCAGGTGGCGCTGCCACGCCTGCACGGCGAGCTGGCCGTTGACCCAGAGCTCGCCGTTGCGGCCGGGCGCGTTCGGCGCCGTCACCGCCCGCGCGTGGCCGTTCGGGAGGTAGAGCCACGGCGTGTGCGGCAGCAGGACGTGGATGAAGTACAGCGTCGGCGGCCCGTTGGTCGGCTTGCGGAACGAGCCGACGAAGCGGTTGAAGTCGCGCACGCGGCCGAGGTAGAAGGTCTTCAGGTTCACCTTCGGCGCCCCCGTGCCGCCGGACTCGAGAGCCTCGGGCGAGCTCGAGCCGAAGTTCCCCCAGGACTCGTCGATCACCGGCAGCCGGTCCTCCATGGCGGGCGGCGCGAGCAGGTGCAGGTACACGACCTTGACGTCGGAGTAGAGCGACGAGAGCCGCGACTCCGTGTCCGCGTCTTTGCGCTTACACAGCGACTTCGGGCACAGCCGCGTCTGCGACTCGATCACCCGCATCCGGTAGCGCCTCCCGAGCAGCGTGAAGAGGTTGTTCGGGTGGTCGCGGAAGATCGGCAGCGCGCCTTTCTTCGGCTTCTGGCCGGTCAGGATCGCGGGGACGGCGACGGTCGTGGAGGCGGAGAGCGTCGTCGTGTTGCGGTACCAGGTCGAGCCGGCCGCGAGCCTCGCGAAGTTCGGGAAGCGCCTGGCGTCGATGCCGCCGTCGCGCCCCTGGAGGTCGATCACCGGGAACTCGTCGAAGAGCAGGAAGACGACGGGCGTGGTCGCGCGGACGCGGATCGCGGCGGCCTGCGCGTCTCCGTTCGAGATGACGAGCTTCGACGTCGGCGACTGGAACAGGAACAGCGCGAGGAACAGGAGCGGCGCGAGGCCGAGCAGCGTGAGGAACGACCGCGCCGCCGGCCACCGCCAGGCCGCGACCGCGATCCCGACCCCGACGAGCACGGAGCCCACGATCAGCACCGTCGTCCCGTCGACGTTCAGGCGCTTGAGGGCCTGCACGCCGAAGACCGCCGCGAGGAAGCCGATGAAGACGAGGTGCAGCACCCCCGCCGCGGCCTCGCTCACGAGCGCGACCAGGAGCTCGACCGCCAGCAGCACGAGCGCCGGCGCGAAGGTCACGACAAGGGCGAACAGCACGATGTCGCCCGGGGTGGAGCCGCGGACGGCGAAGAACTCCGGGTTCTTGCCGAGCAGGTCGAACAGCGGCTGCGCCAGCGCGAAGCCCGACGCGGCGAGGAGCTGCGCGCCCCGCACCGCGGGAACGCCCAGCCGCCCACTCCACGCCACTCGCGAGACCCCGACGTCTGCGACCGCCATCCCCCGAAGTATCCCTCGTTCAAGGGACGCCCGCGCCCTGCCGATAGGCACTTCGTGGCGGTCGACGTCTCCGTACCACGCCCTGCTGCGGCGCTTCCCCGCGCGGCCGCGGTCCCCGCACGCCTGCTGCTGACCGGGATCGTGGCCGCGAGCTTCCTGCTCCGCTTCGTCGCGTCGCTCTGGCACACGACCCCGCTCTACTTCCCCGACGAGTACATCTACTCCGGGATCGCGCGCTCGCTCGCCGAGAACGGCAAGCCGCTGATCCGCGGCTCCTCGGCGCACTTCCCGGCGATGCTGGAGCCGCTGCTCGCGGCGCCGTTCTGGCTGACGCACGACGTCGCGCTCGCCTACCGGTTGACCCAGGCGGAGAACGCGCTGGCGATGTCGCTCGCCGCGGTGCCGATGTACCTGCTCGTGCGGCGGCTCGGCGGCGGCTCGTGGCCGGCGCTCGCCGCCGCGGCGCTGACCGTCGCCTCGCCGGACCTCTTCTTCTCGGCGTTCGTGCTCGCGGACGCGATCGCGTACCCGCTCGTGCTCGGCGCCGTCTACGTCGGCGTCTGCGCGCTCGCCGAGCCGACGCGGCGGCTGCAGCTCGCGTTCGCGGCGCTGGCCGTGCTCGCGACCTTCGCCCGGATCCAGTACGTCTTCCTGCCGGTGGTCTTCGTGGCGGCGGCGCTGGTCGTGGAGCGCGGGTCGGTGCGGGCGACGTGGCGGCGCTTCCGCCTCTCGGTGCTGCTCTACGCGGCGCCGGTGGCCCTCGCGGCCGCGCTCGGCCCGAAGCGGCTGCTCGGCTACTACTCGGGCGTCGCCGACCTGCACGTCAAGCCCGGCGACATCGCGCACTGGCTCGGCACCGACGCGATGCTGCTCGCCTACGCCGCCTCGTTCGCGCTCGTGCCCGCCGCGCTCGTCGGGCTCGCGTATGCGCTCGGGCGCCCCCGCTCCCGCGAGGAGTGCGGCTTCGCGGCGCTGGCGGTCGGGCTGCTGCTCGGGCTCTTCGCCGAGGCGGCGCTCTACGCGACGAACGGCTCCGACCGCTTCCAGGAGCGCTACCTGATGGTGCTG
>DASSQK010000096.1:0-5889 GCA_035702555.1 Gaiellaceae bacterium
GAAGCCGGCGAAGAGCGCCAGGTCGAGCCAGCGGAAGGCGACACCCCAGAGCAGGCCCATCGCCGAGAGCAGGCCGAGCGGCGGGACGACTACGGCGACCAGCGTGACGGCCTGGCTGATCCGGCTCGTGCGCGGGCGGACGGTGGCGATCGACTCTGGTGTGTAGGGAGTGTCCAAGGTTTGTGTAGACTAGCAGTCGATGAGGATCGGAATCGTGGGCAGTGGGATCTCGGGACTGGGTGCCGCGTATCTGCTCGCGCGCGCACACGACGTGCACGTGTTCGAACGTGATTGGCGCCCGGGCGGTCACGCAAACACGGTCGTGCACGACGGCCTCGCGCTGGACACGGGCTTCCTCGTTCACAACACGCGCAACTACCCGCTCCTCACGCGGCTCTTCGGCGAGCTCGGCGTCGGGACGCACGAGTCGGACATGTCGTTCTCGGTCAGCTGCAGCGGCTGCGGGCTCGAGTACTCCGGCCGGCGGCCGTTCGCCCAGCACGCGAACGCGGCCCGGCCGTCGTTTCTCTCGCTGCTCTGGGAGATGGGCCGGTGGCTGCGCACGGCGCGGCCGGAGGACGAGACGCAGTCGCTCGCCGAGTACCTGGACGTCCACGGCTACTCGCCGCGGTTCCGCCGTCACTTCCTCGTGCCGTTGACCTCCGCGCTCTGGTCGACGGCGCCGGGGCGCGCGCTCGAGTTCCCAGCGGCGTACGCGATCCGCTTCTTCGCCAACCACGGAATGCTCGGCTTCGGCCGCTTCCGCTGGCGCACGGTCACCGGCGGAAGCCGCCGGTACGTCGACGCGATCGCGGCCCGGCTCGGCGAGCGTCTGCGCCTCGGGGAGGGCGTGCGCTCCGTGCGCCGCTCTCCGGACGGCGTCGAGGTTCGGGTCGCGGATCGCGTCGAGCGCTTCGACCACGTCGTGCTCGCGACGCACGCCGACCAGGCGCTCGCGCTGCTCGAGGACCCGACTCCGCACGAGGGGCGCGTCCTCGGCGGCTTCGCCTACACGAGGAACGAGGCCGTTCTCCACACCGATTCGCGCTTTCTGCCGCGGGCGGCTGCGGCCCGCGCGTCGTGGAACTACCGCCTCGGCGACGACGGCCGCCCGACCGTCACCTACCACCTGAACCGGCTCCAGGCGCTCGACACGGAGCGGAACTACTGCGTGACGCTGAACGAGGAGGTCCCGGAGGAGCATGTCCTGGGGCGATTCACCTACGAGCACCCGCTCTACACGGTGGCGACGCTGCGCGCGCAGGGCGAGCTGCCGCGCCTCGCCGGCGGCCGAACGCACTATGCGGGTGCGTACTTCGGGAACGGGTTCCACGAGGACGGCCTTGCGAGTGGCGTCGCGGTCGCGCGTGCGCTGGGGGTGGAGTGGTGAGGTCGGCCGTCTACACGGGGACGCTCATGCACGCGAGGCGCGCGCCGGCTCGGCATGTCTTCCGCTACCCCGTCTCGTACTGGCTCTTCGACCTCGACGAGCTCCCCGAGCTGGACCGGCGGCTGCGGCTCTTCTCCGTCAACCGGCCGAACGTCGTCTCGCTCTGCGACCGCGACCACTTCGACGGCACGAAGCCCTTGAAGCAGGCGGTGCTCGAGCTCGCGGGCGACCCGTCGATCGAACGCGTGCTGATGCTCACGCAGCCGCGCGTGCTCGGGTACGTCTTCAACCCGGTCAGCTTCTACTGGTGCTACCGCGGCGACGGCTCGCTCGCCTGCGTGGTCGCCGAGCTGAACAACACCTTCGGAGAGCGGCTCCCCGAGGTGCTGCGCGGGCCGGAGCTTCGCTACGAGCAACGCAAACGGCTCCACGTCTCACCCTTCTTCGGGCTCGACCAGAGCTACGAGTACGCCTTCTCCCAGCCCGGGGAGGAGGTGTGGGCGCGCATCCACGTCCGCGACCACGGCGGCGCCCGGCCGCTGACCGCCGTCCTCCACGCCCGTCGCCGCGAGCTGAGCAACCGGTCGCTCGTCCGCCTCCTCGTTTGCTACCCGCTGCAGCCGCTGCAGGTGATCGGGCTCATCCATTTCGAGGCGCTCCGGCTCTGGCTGAAGGGAGTGCCGTTCCACCACAAACCGCCGTTCGTGCCAGGCGAGGGGAGCGTCCGCCCGTGAGCGTCCGCGCCGAGCCCGTCGCCTCCCGCGGCCGCCTGCTCGAGCGCGCCGCGACCGCGGTGCTCGACCGCGCGCTCGCCGGGCTCGAGGGCGGCACGCTCGAGGTCGAGCTCCCCGGCGGCGGGGCTCGGCGCTTCGGCACGGGCGCTCCCGTCCGCCTCGCGATCCACGACACGGCGTTCTTCCGGCGCCTCGCGCTGCGCGGCAAGCTCGGCCTCGGAGAGGCGTACACCGCCGGCGAGTGGGACTCGGACGACCTCGTCGCCCTCTTCGAGCTGCTCCTCCGGAACGCCGACGCGACCGCCGAGCGTCACGCCGGCGTGCGCCGGCTGCTCGAGCTGCGCCCCCGCCTGCAGCGGCGCAACGGGCTCGCGCGCTCGCGCCGCAACATCGCCTACCACTACGACCTCGGCAACGAGCTCTTCGCCCTCATGCTCGACGAGACGATGACCTACTCCTGCGCCGTCTTCGAGCAGCCCGGGATGTCGCTCGAGGAGGCGCAACGGGCGAAGTACGAGCGCCTCTGCCGGGAGCTCGAGCTCGGTCCCGACGACCACGTGCTCGAGATCGGCTGCGGCTGGGGCGGGTTCGCGCGCCACGCGACCGAACGCCACGGCTGCCGCGTCACGGGCATCACGATCTCGCACGAGCAGGCCGTCCTCGCGCGCGAGCGGACACACGGGTTGCCGGTGGAGATCCTCCAGCAGGACTACCGGAACGTCGAGGGAAGCTTCACGAAGGTCGTCTCGATCGAGATGGTCGAGGCGATCGGCCTCGACCAGTTCGGCACCTTCTTCGCGACGATCGACCGCGTCCTCGCACCGGGCGGCCGCGCGGCCGTCCAGTCGATCCTCGTTCCGGAGCAGCGCTGGGACCGCTATCGGCGGACACCGGACTGGATCGAGCGCTACGTCTTCCCCGGCTGCCTGATCCCGTCGCTCGAGGCGCTGGGGCGCGCGGCGGCGCGCCACTCGCAGCTCGGGATCTACGGCGTCGACGAGATCGGCGAGCACTACGCCGAGACACTCCGGCGCTGGCGCGCGAGCTTCCACGAGCGGATCGACGCGGTGCGAGAGCTCGGCTACGACCGCCGCTTCGAGCGCACCTGGGACTTCTACCTCGCCTTCTGCGAGGCGGCGTTCCGGACGCGTGCTTTGCGGGACGCGCAGCTTCTGCTCGCGCGCGCTGGGAGCCACGCGTGAACGGGTACCGGCTCCTGCATCGGCTCGGGTTGCGCGAGCTGCTGCGGCGTGCGTACCGGATCGAGGTCGTCGGCGCCGAGCGCGTGCCGGCGAGCGGGGGTGCGATCCTCGTCGCGAACCACGAGTCGATCTGGGATCCGTTCGTGCTCGGGGTCGCCACGCAACGGGAGATTCACTACATGGCGAAGGCGGAGCTGTTCCGAACGCGGCCGCTCGCAGCGGCGCTTCGGTCTCTGAACGCGTTCCCGGTGGAGCGTGGCGGCGGAGACCGGGCGGCGATCTCCGAGGCGGGGCGGCTCCTCGAGGGCGGAGCACTGCTCGGGATCTTTCCGCAGGGGACGTCGAAGCCCGAGCGGCAGAGCGGCTGGCACCGCGGCGCCGCGCGTCTCGCGCTCGCGACCGGCACGCCCGTCGTGCCGGTGCGGCTGGCCGGGACGCGGCCGCTGCCGGGGCCGACCCGGATCCGCATCGTCGTTGGCGAGCCGATCGCGGTCGAGCCGGGGAAGCCGACGATCGTGGCCGCGCGCGACCTGACCGAGCGGTTCGAAGAGGCGGTGACGACGGCGTGATCGAGCACCGCTGGCAGCTCTGGCTCCTCGGCTGGGCGGCGTCCGCGCTCCTGCTCGCGGCCCTCTACCTCTGGCAGCGTCGGACGCGCGACGCGACGGCCGTCGACGCCGGCTGGGGCGCCTCGCTCGTCCTGTGCGCGGTCCTCTACGCGGCCCTGGCGCCCGGCTCGCTCGTGCAACGGCTCGCGATCGCGCTACCGGTCGGGCTCGAGAACCTCCGCATCGCCTCGCTCGTTCGCAACCGGCTCGGCAAGGGCGAGGACGGACGCTACCGGGAGCTCCGGCGGCGCTGGCGCGAGCGGGGACGCGAGCAGCTGACCTTCGCGATCTTCTACCAGGCGCAGGCGTTCCTGGCCGCCATCCTCTCCGTCCCGGCCTTGCTCGCGAGCTTCAACCGCAGCGGAACGCTCGCCCCCGTCCAGTGGATCGGCCTCGTGCTCTGGATCGTGGCCGCGACGCTCGAGTGGACTGCCGACCGGCAGCTCGCGGCCTTCAGGGCGTCCGGCGAGGAGGGCGTCATGGACCGCGGCCTCTGGCGCTACTCGCGCCACCCGAACTACTTCTTCCAGACGCTCACCTGGGTCGCGTACGCGCTGATCGCCGTCGCGGCTCCGTGGGGCTGGCTCGCGTTCCTCGCACCCGCCCTCATTCTCTATCTCGTCCTCTTCGTCACCGGCGTGCCGCCGGCGGAGGAGTCGTCGCTGCGCTCGCGCGGGGACGCCTACCGCCGCTACCAGGCGCGAACGTCGGTCTTCGTGCCATGGCCGCCGACGCGCTCGTCGACCGTCTGATCGCGTCGGGCCGCGTGCCCGACCCGCTCCTGCGCGCGGGGATCCATGCCGCCTGCGCGACGCGGCTGCGCCGCGAGCGCCGGCGCGGACCGGAAGCGAAGGAGGCCTTCGTCGAGCTGCTGCGCGCGTCCCCGATCGCCGAGCAGGTCGAGAAGCCGAACGAGCAGCACTACGAGGTGCCACCCGGGTTCTTCCGGCTCGTCCTCGGGCCACGCCTCAAGTACAGCTCCTGCCTCTGGCCGCGGCACGTGACGACGCTCGCCGAGGCGGAGGAGGCGATGCTCGCGCTCACGTGCGAGCGCGCAGGCGTCGAGGACGGGATGACGCTGCTCGACCTCGGTTGCGGCTGGGGCTCGTTGACCGGCTGGCTCTCCGAGCGGTACCCGAACGCACGCATCCTCGCCGTCTCCAACTCCCGGCCGCAGCGGGAGCACATCCAGTCGTTGCGGCTGCCGAACGTGCGCGTGCTCACCGCCGACGTGAACCGGCTCGAGCTCGACGAGCGCTTCGACCGGATCCTCTCCGTCGAGATGCTCGAGCACATGCGCAACTATGAGGCACTCCTCCGGCGGATCGCCTCCTGGCTCGAGCCGGACGGTCGCTTCTTCTGCCACGTCTTCTCGCACGACCGCTTCGCGTACGCCTACGAGGACGGCTGGATGACGCGGCGTTTCTTCACGGCCGGGACGATGCCCTCCGACGACCTGCTCCCCCGCTTCGACCGCGACCTCGTGCTCGAGCAGCACTGGCGCGTCTCCGGGCTCCACTACGCGCGAACCGCCGAGGCGTGGCTGAAGCGGCTGGACGGGAACCACGCCGCGGTCGCGCGCCTCGTCGGCCGGAAGGGCGCCGCGGAGTGGCGCGTCTTCTTCCTCGCCTGCGCCGGCCTGTGGGGCTACCGCGGCGGCCGCGAGTGGCTCGTCTCGCACTACCTCTTCGCGAGACGCGACAACGGCCCCTTGCGGTCGCGGCCGGCGTCGCTGCTCTGCCGGACTGACCTCCCCGACGTCGCCGGCGGCCGGCGAGGGCTAGGCCGACGCTTGGCGGTACGCGAACGAGCGCGCCGCGTCGCGGGTCGCCTCGCGCGCGATCCCGGCGAGCATTCCCCGGAAGACGACCGCGTGGATCGGCAGCAGCGCGTACCAGTAGGCGAGCCCGGCGAGACCGGTGGGGTCGAAGATCGCGGTCTGGCGGATCCGTGAG